>NZ_CAKKLI010000049.1:0-40080 GCF_918697855.1 Paenibacillus sp. CECT 9249
GCCGGAAAGTCCAGTCCCAGATGAAATTTTCAAAGAACGAGCCTGGAAATTTCGAGGCCGTTTTCCATCCCCCTCAGGGGATGGAAACTAACCTATAAGAGCTTTCAAAAGATACTATACGAGGAGTGTGAGGTATGGAATATTTGTTACTAAACCCGGTCGCCTTCTCCATCGGATCGCTTTCGGTGCATTGGTACGGCCTTATATTGGGGACTGCGGCGTTAGTCGGCTTATTGCTGGCGATTTGGGAAGGCAAGCGATTCGGCATCCCGCAGGATTTTTTTATGGACCTGCTTTTGCTTGGCGTGCCGTCGGCTATCATTGCCGCGCGGATTTATTACGTCGCGTTCAAATGGGATTATTATCAATATCATTTGGGCGAAATTGTGGCCATTTGGGAAGGCGGTATCGCCATATACGGCGCCTTGATCGGTGCGGTCATATGCGCGTTCTTCTACGTACGGCATAAGGGCTACAATTTTTGGCGGATCGTCGACGTCTGCGCGCCTTCCTTATTGGCGGGACAAATGATCGGCCGTTGGGGCAATTTCGTCAACCAGGAGGCTTACGGGGGACCGGTATCGGAATCGTTCTTGCGCGAAACGTTGCACTTGCCCGATTTTATCGTCAATCAAATGAATGTAAACGGCATTTTTCATCATCCTACCTTTTTATATGAATCGATATGGAATTTGGTCGGGATCTTATTGCTGTTTGTGCTGCGGCGTCGAACTTTCGTACGCGCGGGCGAAATTTTTATGTCTTATCTTATCTGGTATTCTTTCGGCCGTTTCTTTATCGAGATGCTGCGCACAGACAGTTTGGCGTTCCGCGGTCCGGAGTGGCTCGCGGAGTTCGTCGACGGATTATGGTCGCCAATGAGGCTGTTGGGCTTCGAACCGGGCCACTTGGATCCGTTGTACGGCAACGTCCGGATATCTCAATTGCTCGCTATTCTTTTAATCTTGGGGGCGATCTTGGTCATCGTCGTGCGCCGCGTGAAAGGCTATGCTTCCGTTTCTTATAGTGCGCCGATCGTTTCGACGAAGCCTTCCAAAACCAATGCCGTTGCGGCAGACAAGCAAGAGGCGCCATCGGCATCTGAGACGCCGGCGACGGACGAGCGGGAAGATAACGGCAATAACGCGCCGCAGGAGTAAACCGGAACATTGAGTGAGTGGAAAGTACGTACACCGCATATAAGCGACAAAGGAGAACATTGCAACATGATCAAAACGATGTTATTTGACCTGGACGGAACGATCGTCGATACGAACGAACTGATCATTCAAACCTTTCTGCATGTATTGAAGGGCCATGTTCCGCCGGATTTTTCGCGCGAACAGATCATTCCCCATATGGGAACGCCGCTTGACTATCAAATGCGGTTGTTTACCGGACGGGACGATGTCGACGAATTCACTGCCGCTTACCGTTCGTATAATCGGGACAAGCATGACGAGCTCGTGAAGGAATTTCCGCATGTTAAAGAGGTCATCGAACGTTTGCATCGCCATGGCGTGCGAATGGGCGTCGTGACGACGAAAATTCGCGAAACGACGGAGCGGGCGCTGAAGATGTTCGGACTCGCTCCATACATGGATACGCTCGTTACCATCGATGATGTCAAACATCCGAAGCCGCATCCGGAACCGGTTCTTATCGCTATGGAACAATTAGGTGCCGATCCGGCGACGACAATGATGGTGGGCGACAGCCCGGCGGATATCCAATCGGGGAACGCGGCCGGCGCCGTATCGGTCGCCGTCGCATGGTCGCTGAAGGGGGAAGACGCGTTGCGTCAGTTCGAACCGAAGCATATCATTTACGATATGCGGGACTTGTATCCGTTTGCCGGATTGGAGCGGGATTCAGTTGAGAAAACTTGAGCGGTACCCGGTTCAGGGGCGGAATGCTCTCCGGCAAATTTACCGCACGGTCAGTCCATGGAAAGGCGTTAAAAATTTCATCTTCATACAAATCGCCCGATACTGCCCCTCGCTAGGGTTGAAAAATTGGATTTACCGGCGGATCCTCGGCATGAACGTCAGCAAAGACGCGGCATTCGGGCTGATGGTCATGGTGGACGTGTTCTTTCCCGAGCGCATTACCGTCGGGGATAACTCGGTCATCGGCTATAACACGACCATTTTGGCGCATGAATATTTGATTTCCGAATATCGGCTGGGCGACGTGCGAATTGGCGCCAACGTCATGATCGGCGCCAACTCCACCGTGCTGCCGGGCGTGACGATCGGCGACAATGCCGTCGTGGCGGCCGGTTCCATCGTACATAAGGATGTTGCGCCGGGGGCGTTTGTCGGCGGCAATCCGCTCCGGGACATGAAAAAAACGTAAGACGCGTTTGAAGCGGTTTACGTTTTTTTCATGTATGCGGGAAATGGCCGTTCCGTTAAGACGGCATCGCGATTTCGATCTGGAAATCGACCGCGGAAGTGCCGACTCGCTCGGCTGTTCCGCCCAACGCTTTCGCCACGAACTGCAGCGGTATCATCGTACGGCCGTTCACGATCGCAGGCGAATGAGCCATGACAACGTCGGCGCCGTCCACTTGCGCGTTACTACGGCCGACGATGACTTCCGCCCTCCGTTCTCCCCGCTTAATGACCGCCTTCTTCGCCGCGGCGTCCCATTCGAACGAAGCTCCCAGCAGAGCGACCGCTTCCTTCAACGGTACGATCGCTTCCCCGTCCGCTTTCGCCTGGATGAGCGAGAACGATTTCGTCTCTCCGTCAATTTGCACGGTTAAATTGTAAATCTCGTTCTGATCGTCGACGACAACCGTATGAACTTGATGCTCCAATAAGCTGATGAAACGATCGATATTTTGCGGCGTTACTCTATATTTCTCGTCATCCCGCGCAATGCTGTCGATGATCGTTTCATTGATCGCCTGCGAGTGGTGGGATAAGTCTTTATACGCATTCAGATTGTACGTAATGTCGCTGTCCGCCTGGAAATCGTACAGCTTCACGTTCGGGAACGCATGGAACCTTTCGAACATATATTTTTTCATTTCCAACTGATTCTCGTAGCGCTGCTCGTTAATTTGGCTCCATAGCTGATGGCGCAAAATCGTATAAGGCGGATAGTAGACGATAAATTCAATTTCCGGATGCTGCTCGATCAAAGATATAATATTGGTTTCAAACGTGTTCTTGATAAAGTCCAGCGGCTCTTCGTTCGTTTGAAAAGAAAACTCGGTATTGCGCGCGTTCCGCCAGTTTTCCAAAACCTGGTCCTGTCCGTATTTGGCGTAGCGATCCCAATTGTTCAGCATGTCGAGGTCGTTTGCCGCTTCCTTGGACAACAGTTGCTTGGCGACGCTGGTCGCCGCGGTCTCGGCCGTGGAAATGTTGAACAAGTAATGAATGTCGTTCCAGGGATTATCGTCGTACAAATAGTAAGGAAACGACTCTTGATCCTGTTTGTTCGGCGCTTTCAGCGAAAAATAGTCGAGCCCCCACAAGACGCGTTTCACCTTGCCCGTAGCGATCGCTCGCTTGGCGATTAAATAATGCTCGTTCGCCGTAGAACCTTCCATCGACAATTTCATCGTTTTCCCGCCCAATACGCGATCGACATGGGAAGGGACGAAGTTTTGCGTCATCGATGTGCCGATGATGATCGTGTCGTAATCGTAGTTTTTGGCCAAGCCCGGATTTTGGTACCGTTCTTCGGTGGAGAAGACCGGCGTATAGAACGTCGCTTTCCGGTAAAATTGCAGCGGATCGAAAATGTATGTTACGGCGCATATCAGGATGGTCAAACTTACGGCGATGACCGCAAATTGACCCAGAGTTCGCCGGTACGCTTTTTTTGAATATTTGCTTCCTCCGGTCCGGGACATACGGTTCCCCCCCCCTAAAAGTTGAAGTATAGAAATTCGCTGATTTTGTTAAAATAGAGCAACGATAAGATGAAAGCAACCGCCATAAAGGCCGCCGTCCGCCAACCGGGGCGAAATGCCGCCATGCGTTCGCCCGAATTTTTGGCAAATAGGGCGATCAGCATAAACGCGATCACCAGCAGGGCGCATTGCGGATAGAAGTCCATTCTTGTCAGTGCGAACCCTTGCAGGCCGATCATGCCTTTCAAAATCCGAATCGCGTCGCTCCAATCGCCGGCCCGGAAGAAAACCCATGCCACATTGACAAATTGAAACGTAATGAACCATGCCAGCCACTTAGGCAAGGGCTTGCCGACTTTTTGCCATAAGCGATGGACGATCAGCGCGGCGCCGTGCAAAAATCCCCAGAACAAGAAGGTCCATCCGGCACCGTGCCACAGGCCGCCAATAATGAAAGTCAGCATGAGATTGGTTAGCGTCCGGGGCAGCCCTTTGCGGTTGCCGCCGAGCGGAATATAAATATAATTGAGCAGAAACCGGCTGAGCGTCATATGCCAGCGCCGCCAGAAGTCCTGAATGCTCAGCGCTTTGTACGGCGAGTTGAAATTGTCGGGCAGCCTGATGTTGAAGAACAGCGCCGCGCCGATCGCCATGTCCGTATATCCGCTGAAATCGAAATAAAGCTGCAGCGTATAAGAAAGCGAGGTCAGCCAGCTCTCGACGAAATATTGCGCCTGATCGAAGCCATAGTTCGCATAGATGGCGAATGTATCCGCAATGACGACTTTTTTGAACAGGCCGATGCTGAACACGAACAGCCCGCGCGTCACATTGGAAAGTTGAAATATTTTGTTCCTTAGACGATCGAATTGAGGCATCATTTCCGAATGATGCAAGATCGGCCCGGCAATCAGATGCGGATAGAACGTAACGAACAATACATAATTAATGAAGTTGTATTCCCGCGACTTGGCCTTATAAGCGTCTACCAAATAGGCGATTTGCGTAAACGTGAAGAAGCTGATCCCAAGCGGAAGCACCAGCTTCAGCAGCTGCAGCGAAGCGCCTGTGAGACCGTTAATATTGGCGATAAGAAAATCCGCATATTTATAATATCCGAGAAGAAGAAGATTGCAGACGATGCCAATAATAAGAACCGCTTTGCGGTTCAGCCGCGACGAAAGAGAAGGCATGGCGCTTGCCGCCGCCGTTTCGGATTTGGCCGCATCCGCTGCGGGCATATTGTCGTCGGCCGGAAGATTGGGCGCGCTCACGGCGGTTTTGACCTGCAGCAGGCGGCCGATACAGAAATTAAACGTAATAGATGCTAGAATAAGAGGCAGATAAGCAATATTCCACCAGCTGTAAAAGAACAACGATGCGGCGGCCAACCATACTTTGGCGGCAACCGTATACCGGAAACGGTTCAACAGGAAATAAACGACGGTCGTTACCGGTAAAAAAGCGAATATAAAGACATAGGAATTAAATAGCAAAAAGATGTACCCCCTTGAATCATGTCGGCCATATCCTCTAATCTTATAACTATACTAGAAAATAATGGGGCGCACAATGAGTGATTCCGTGGGACAACCCTAATTCCGGTGCCGCTTTCTTATAAACAAACGTTCGCGGAGCGGTATACCGGCATGTTTCGTAATATTGGCGATTGACGCTAAAGCGTATTACATGGTAATATAACGATTAATCTTTAATTTGGCAGTATGGTAACTTGTTAGCACTTTAATATATTAAAGGATACAATAGAGGTGGCACATATGTCTAAACCGAAGGTGTTTGAGAAACCGGCTGGCGTCAAAGATTATTTGCCTCACGCGGTAGCAAAGCTGCGGAACATCGAACGCAGCGTGCTGGAATGTATGGAGCGTTGGGGATACCGGCAAATTATTACGCCGACGCTGGAGTTTTACGATACGGTCGGCGTGGCGAGCTCCACTTCGGATCGCAAGCTGTACAAATTGCTGAATAACCGCGGCACTACGTTGGTGCTTCGCTCGGATTTGACGGCGCCGATTGCGAGAGTGGTTTCTTCCTTATTGAAAACAGAGTCTTTTCCGATTCGGCTGTCTTACCATGCCAATGTATTCCGCTCGATCGAAGAAGAGGCGGGGCGGGAAGCGGAATTTTTCCAAACCGGCGTCGAACTGGTCGGCGATCCGTCGGCGGATGCGGATGCGGAAGTCGTCGCGCTGGCAATTGCGTCGCTACAGGCTGCGGGAGTCGAGCAGTTTAAAATCGCGATCGGCCATGTCGGCTTTTTGAACGGATTATTCGAAGAAATTGTGCCCGGGCGTGCCGAGGAACAGGCGATGCTGAAGGAATGCTTGCTGGCGCGCGATTATGTCGGTTACCGCCAAGCGATCCGCGGATTGGATTTGCCGGCGGAGCAGCAGGAGGAACTGGAAGGCATATTGCGTTTGCGCGGGGGGCAGGAAGTATGCGATCAAGCGTTGACGGTAAGCGGCCATCCGCTGGCTAAGCGGTCCATCGCCCATTTATGCGAATTATGGGAAGTGCTTGAAGCGTACGGCGTGCAAGACCGGGTGATGATCGATTTGACGATGATCGGCGATTTCTCGTATTATACGGGCATGACGTTTGAGGGATACGCGGAAGAATTGGGCTTTCCGGTATGCAGCGGGGGGCGGTACGACAACTTGCTGCAGCAGTTCGGCCGACCGGCGCCCGCCACGGGCTTCGCGCTGAAGACGACGCGCATATTGGAAATCGTCGGCGGAGCGGGCGAGGCGGAGCGGACGGCTCCGGTCGTGATTGAGTACGACGCCGGGAATCGGATGCAGGCGCTCCGCGAGGCGGAACGCTTGCGCGCGGAAGGGCGGGCTGTCGTGACGCAGCGGACGGATCTTCCCGCGATCGGAAGCGAAGCGGATACGGACCAAAGGCGATAGGAGGAATCGGAGCAGATGCAAGAAACGTTAAAAGTAGCTATGCCGAAGGGGCGTATTTATAAGCAAGCCGCCGTGTTGTTTGCCGAAGCCGGCTTGCCGATTCCGGCCGATTTCGACGATTCGCGCAAACTGATCGTATCGTTGCCGGAAGCGAATATGGAATTTATTATGGCCAAACCGGTCGATGTGCCGACTTATGTCGAATACGGCGTGGCGGATATCGGCATCGTCGGCAAGGACGTATTAATGGAAGAGAATAAAGATGTGTACGAGTTGCTGGACCTCGGGATTGCCCGCTGCCGGATGTCGGTCATCGGCCTGCCCGATTGGGAGCCGGTCATCCATCCGCGCGTGGCGACGAAATACCCGAATGTCGCTTCGCAATATTTTCGCGAGCAGGGGCAGCAGGTGGAAGTGATCAAGCTGAACGGCTCGATCGAGTTGGCGCCTCTCATCGGCTTGGCGGATCGCATCGTCGACATGGTCGAAACCGGCCAGACGCTGCGCGAGAACGGATTGGTCGAGCAAGAGACGATCTTCGAAATTACAAGCCGCCTGATCGCCAATCGCGTAAGTTACCGCATGAAAAACGGGGCGATTCAATCGTTATGCGATCAATTGCATAAAGTGATTCCCGTCGGATCGTAGCGGGCGGGAAGCTGACAGGGAATATCGTTCCGTTGCGAAGGAAGGTATCGTTTTTGTTGGGTGACGGATGTGCAATGGCTTACGTATTTCGGGAGCGAATGTACGAAGTCATTTGCATAAAAAGATGCGCTTTGGCTTGGTGTGGATAAGACTGTGCTAAGGAAAGTATCTTTTTGCTCGCTGCTAAATCTCGCACCGGCTCGATACGGAACGAATGTACCTTAATAAGGAATTGAAATTCGCTAATAAGCAATGGCGTTGCATTGAGGAATTGCTATCCGGACCGTACGACTGTTATTTTGCGTCAAACTTGCTTTTTCGCTGTTTAGGCGGACAGTGGTTCCGTTATCTGTTCGTCGGAGGGCTTATTTGTACGCTTTTGCCGCGAATAAAGGATCGTATGTCCGCAAACGGTCCGAAATCGGACCGTTTGTCACAATTAGCGTCTCCTGTGTCCGCGAACTTGGGGAGCAGGGCGGCAGAAGAAATGTGAAGGAATAGCACCGTAATCCACATATCTGTCTCAATATTTGCTGAAAAAAGTTAATGCAACGCCAGTGGCTAATAAGGCATTTTCGTTCCAAAATGACGCTTGGCCTCGATATTTGCAGAAATTTTGACTCTCTAAGGGTACTAATTAGGTATAGTTGGTCCTTAAGTATATGGTTTATTATATTATCGCGATGTTGAAGGAGGAAATCTCATGCGGATTGTTGCGGCAGAGCAGTTTACGCTGCAGCGTGACGTCGAATACGGAACGCCGGAGCAGAACGAGACCGCGCGCCGAATCGTGCAAGACGTGAAGGCGGAAGGAGATGCGGCGCTGCTGCGGTATACCGAGCAGCTGGATCGCACGCGGCTGACGGCGGCGGAATTGCGCGTTTCGCAAGAGGAGATCCAGGCGGCGTACGGACGGGTAGAGGAGTCCTTTGTGGAAGCCATCCGCCGTGCGGCGCGGCAAATTCGCGTCTATCACGAAAAGCAAAAGCGCAGTTCGTGGATGGATGTTCAGCCGGACGGATCGCTGCTCGGGCAAATCATTCGCCCGTTGCGCCGCGTAGGGGTATACGTGCCTGGAGGGAAAGCGGCCTATCCTTCCTCGGTGCTGATGAACGTCATTCCCGCGCAGGTGGCGGGCGTGCCGGAAATCGTTATGGTTACGCCTCCGTCGACGGGCGGACAGGAAGGAATCAATCCTTATATTCTTGTGGCGGCCGCGGAAGCCGGGGTGAAGGAAATGTACCGCGTCGGAGGGGCGCAGGCGATCGCCGCGCTTGCTTACGGTACGGCCACGATCGCGCCGGTCGACAAAATTTGCGGACCCGGCAACATCTATGTCGCGCTTGCAAAACGCGAAGTGTTCGGAGCGGTCGACATCGACAGCATCGCCGGGCCGAGCGAAATCGTCGTGCTCGCCGACGATACGGCGGATGCCGCGTACGTGGCGGCGGATCTGCTGTCCCAAGCGGAACATGACGAGATGGCGTCCGCCATTCTCGTGACGACCTCCGGCTCGTTCGCCGAAGCCGTCGCAGCCGAAGTGAAACGCCAGGTTGCCGGTTTGCCGCGACGGGACATTGCGCAGCGCTCGCTCGACAATCACGGCGCGATTATTGTCGTCGATTCCGTTGAAGCGGGAATCGACGTCGTCAACCGGCTGGCGCCGGAGCATCTTGAATTGATGGTCGACGAACCGATGCGTTACGTCGGGCTGATCGAGAATGCGGGCGCGATCTTCGTCGGCGCGTACAGTTCCGAGCCGGTCGGCGATTACTACGCGGGACCGAACCATATTATTCCGACCAACGGTACGGCGCGCTTCTCATCGCCGGTTGACGTGGACGATTTTATTAAAAAATCGAGTTTGATTTATTATAGCAAAGAGGCACTTATGGAGAGCGCCGGAACGATTATGGAACTGGCGCGGCACGAAGGGCTGGAAGCACACGCAAGAGCAATACAAATTCGCCTGGAGAAGGAAGGGAACCCACATGTCGGAAAACAATAAGGATGCCATTGCGCAGGCGCAAAATGGGGACGTTCGCCGCGCGAGCGTCGCGCGGAAAACGAACGAAACGGACATCGAGCTGTCGTTTGCCGTCGACGGCACGGGCGTAGTCGAGATCGAGACGGACGTGCCGTTTATGAACCATATGCTGGATTTATTCGCCAAGCACGGCCAATTCGATTTGCAAGTCGCGGCGCGCGGCGATGTCGATATCGACGATCATCATACGGTAGAGGATATCGGAATTTGTCTCGGGCAGACCATTCAGAAGGCGCTCGGCGACAAAAAAGGGATCAAGCGGTACGCATCCGTTTTCGTACCGATGGACGAAGCGCTCGCGCAGGTCGTCATCGATATGAGCAATCGTCCGCATTTCGAATATCGGGCGCAATATCCGTCCGCGCAAGTAGGCAGCTTCTCGACCGAACTCGTGCACGAGTTTCTATGGAAGCTGGCGCTGGAAGCGCGGATGACGCTGCACGTCATCGTCCACTACGGCCATAACACGCATCATATGATCGAAGCGGTGTTCAAGGCGTTGGGCCGCGCGCTCGACGAAGCGACGAGCATCGATCCGCGCGTGCAGGGGGTTCCTTCGACGAAAGGAGTGCTGTAGCGTGGCGGTCGCAATTGTAGACTACGGCATGGGCAACTTGCACAGCGTGAGCAAAGCCGTAGAGCGCCTCGGATTCGAGGCGCTCGTCACCGGCGACCCGGCCGCCATCCTGGCGGCGGACGCCGTCGTGCTGCCCGGCGTCGGCGCCTTCGGCGACGCCATGGCCAACCTGCGCGCCACCGGGCTTGCGCCGGTGGTGCGGGAGGCCGCGGCAAATGGCAAGCCGTTGCTTGGCATTTGCCTAGGCATGCAGCTGCTCTTCGCGCGCAGCGAAGAGCATGGCGAGCACGCGGGGCTCGGCATTCTGCCGGGCCGCGTGGTGCGCTTTGCCGGCGGCACGTACAAGGTGCCGCATATGGGTTGGAACCGCCTGCGTTGGCATCAGGCGGACAACCCGCTGCTGGCGGGCTTGGAGGAGGGACATGTATACTTTGTCCACTCCTACCATGCTTTGCCCGAGCGCGAGGACGATCTGCTGGCCACGACCGAGTACAACGGCCAGGTCACGGCGATCGTCGGGCGCGGCAATGTGTACGGCATGCAGTTCCATCCCGAGAAGAGCGGGGAGCTCGGCATGCGCCTGCTCGGGAATTTCCTGGAACTGGCTCGGCAAGCAAGCCCAAGCGGCAACTACTAGGCCGGTCGGGAAGCGAGCCGGCGCATGCCGGCAAGGTCACGCCGGCCGGTTGCCAATAACTGCAAAAATACAGCTATTATGCCCGAGCTTCGCGGTATGGGAGGAGATCATTGCAAAAGGAGTCAATTTCATTACTCGCCACCGATGATGTAACTGATTTTTTGCGGATTTGTATGATTTTTCGTACAAAAGGCGGTCTTTTCAGGGCAATCATAGATTTTGTATGAAAAATCGTACAAGATTCCGTTTTTTGGGTACTACGGCTTTGTTTTTATACGAAATTTCGTACAACGCGCATCCATTATATAGAAGGGCATGGCCTCCCTCTATTTCGAGAGCGATCCGCGCGGACCTACGCTCCTTGTTGTCGCTAACGAAACTGGCAATCCTTATTGGGCTCGAAATGAAGACATTCCCAATTTAACGAAAGTACGTATCGTTATTCTTAGGAAATCGGCGGTTTTGTCGCCTTTTTCCCTTCAATAGCGTGTTTCAGTTTCGTTACAACGAGCAACAAGGTGATTTACAGGCGATTAGCGTATATACGTTTCGTTAGCGCACACGATGGGTCGTCGGCTCCAAGCGGTATTTTGAAATTGACTCAAAGTGCGGATATTTAGCCGGTACTTTCCTGAACAACGGTTATTGATCAAATAACTGCATTTTTCAGGCTGTTGAAAAGTGCTTTTGGACAAAAACTATGAATGGAAAATCGCGTCAGTACTGGGTTTAGTACCTCCCTCTTTGCGGAAAACGGGGTTTATCGACAGCCTGATTTTTGCAGGTAAATTGCCAAGAAAAGCACTAGCGTTGCATCGGGAAATTGGTATCCGGACCGCAGGGCCGTTATTTCGCGTCAAAACCGCTTATTCGCTGTTTAGGCGGACACTGGTTCCGTTATTCCTTCGTTGAAGGGCTTATTTTTACGCTTTTACCGCGAATAAAGGATCGTATGTCCGCAAACTGTCCCAAATTGGGCCTTTTGTCACAATTAGCGTCTCCTGTATCCGCGATCCTGCAATGTTGAAAAAAGTGAATGCAACGCCGGTGCGGGAAAAGTGCGGAATAAGCGGATTAACTGCATTTTCAGGCTATTGAAAAAGTGCTTTTGGACAAAAACTACGAATGGGGAATCGCGTCATTTCTGGGTTTTTGTTCCTCCCTCTTTGCGGAAAACGGGGTTTATCAACAGCCTGATTTTTGCATTTGCTCTAGGCAGAGGGAGAGGTAAGAAGGTGCAATGAGCGCCGTCACCGGACGGAAGCATACGCACTGAGCGACAGGTATATCGCGCCGAACGACGTACAAAGAAACCGGGGCGCGAAGGTGCGGTTTGCACGATCGCCGTGCAAGCGCGCCGCGATTGAGCGGGCAACTGCGCAAACGCGATGCAAGCCCGCACTCGTCGTCTCCGGCTCGGCGCCCTGCGCGCCGCAGCGATGCAATAAAAATCAAATGTTAGGGGAAACGTTTATGTCATCCTTTACAATTTATCCCGCGATCGATATTCGCGGGGGGAAATGCGTTCGATTGGTTCAAGGCGACTATAATCAAGAGACGGTATATAACGACAACCCCGTCGAGGCAGCGAAAGAATGGGAAGCGAAAGGCGGAGCGTGGATTCATCTCGTCGATCTCGACGGGGCGAAAGCGGGCCATCCGGTCAACGACGCCCTGATCGGCGACATCGCGCGCAGCGTCAACGTGCCGGTGCAGGTTGGGGGTGGCTTGCGTACCTTCGACGATGTCGACCGGCTCGTATCGCTCGGCGTATCCCGCGTCATTCTCGGCACGGCGGCGATTGAAGACCGCGCTTTTGTGGAGAAGGTGCTGGAGCGGTTCGGCGAACGCGTCGCCATCGGCATCGATGCGCGGAACGGCCTTGTCGCGACGCGCGGCTGGCTGACGACGTCGGAAGTGAAGGCGGAGGATTTGGCTGTGGAATTAGCGGCCAAAGGAGCGCAGACGTTTATTTTTACCGATATTTCCCGCGACGGCATGATGGGCGGCCCGAACGTGGAAGCGATTCTAAACTTGGCGCAAGTGTCGGGAAGAACGGTCATCGCGTCGGGCGGAGTTAGCCGCATGGAAGATTTGACGCGGCTTGCCGCGCATAGCGCGGAAGGCGTCGGCGGCGCGATCGTCGGCAAGGCTTTGTACACGGGCAGCATCGATTTGGCCCAAGCGATTCGGGAAATCGGCTAAGAAGAATAAGGCAGGGATAGAAGCGGTCGGTGCAGGAAGTTGCGGTCGGCGCATCCAGGGCAACGTGCGATCGTAACGGCCGGCACAGCTGTCGGGCCCGCAAGGGCCGGCCTGCCCGACAGCGGCGTTTGCCGATGCAGCGCCTCGGAATAACGCACGGAAGAGGAGAGTGTCAGGAATGTTGGCGAAACGGATTATTCCATGTTTGGACGTGAAAGACGGGCGTGTCGTCAAGGGCGTCAATTTTGTAAACTTGCGCGATGCCGGCGACCCGGTGGAACTGGCTGCGCTGTATAACCGCGAAGGGGCGGACGAACTAGTGTTTCTCGACATTTCCGCCTCCGTCGAAGGCCGCGCCACGATGATCGAAGTCGTGAAGAAGACGGCGGGCGAAATCGCGATCCCGTTCACGGTCGGCGGCGGCATTTCCCATGTGGACGACATGAAGCGGCTGCTGCGCGCCGGCGCGGATAAAATCGGCATCAACACCGCGGCGGTCAAAAATCCGCAGTTAATCTCGGACGGCGCGAGCAAATTCGGTTCCCAATGTATCGTCGTGGCGGTAGACGCCAAGTTCAACGAAGCGTGGGGCGAATGGGAAGTCTATACGCACGGCGGGCGTACGCCGAGCGGCATCAAAGCGCTGGATTGGGTGAAACAAGCGGAGAAGCTGGGCGCTGGCGAAATTTTGCTGACGAGCATGGATGCGGACGGCACGAAAGACGGTTTCGATATTGCGCTTACGAGGGCGGTATCGCAAACGGTCGGCATTCCGGTCATCGCATCCGGAGGAGCGGGCCGGAAAGAGCATTTTTACGACGTATTTACGGAAGGGCTCGCCGATGCGGGATTGGCGGCTACCATTTTCCATTATAAAGAAATGACGATTGAAGAAGTGAAACAGGATTTAAGAAGCAAAGGGGTGGAAGTAAGATGACAAGCGAGAATCAAGCCGCTCTGGAAGAGCAAATCCGCTGGAGCGAAGCGGGATTGGTGCCGGCTGTCGTGCAGGACGCGCTAAGCAAAGAAGTGCTGATGCTCGCCTATATGAACCGGGAATCGCTGCGGCGTTCGGTAGAGACGGGCGAAACATGGTTTTGGAGCCGCTCCCGCGAGCAATTATGGCATAAGGGCGAAACGTCGGGCCATACGCAGCGCATCGTGTCAATGCATTACGATTGCGACGGAGACACGCTGCTGGTACGGGTCGCGCAGCAAGGACCGGCTTGCCACACAGGCAAGTACAGTTGCTTCTTCAACCCGGTGGAGTTAAAAGGAGAGGCGGCTGCAAACGATTCTGCGGTTCAGAGCCAGACGGACCGTTTCGCCGTATTGTCCAAGCTGGAAGCGACGATCGCCGAAAGAGACGCCGAACGGCCGGAAGGGGCCTATACGACGTATTTATTCCAAAAAGGTTTGGATAAAATTTTGAAAAAGGTCGGCGAGGAATCGGCGGAGGTGATTATCGCGGCCAAAAATCGCGACAACGACGAACTGCGCTGCGAAGCCGGGGACCTGATCTATCATCTGATGGTATTGCTGAGAGAAAGAAAGCTTCCGCTCGACGATGTGCTGCAAGAACTGGAACGACGCCACTATCGAACGGATCAACCGAATAAAACCGAATAAAGAGAGGCCGAAACTTATGCGGATCGATTACCATACCCACCATGCCCGTTGCGGGCATGCCGTAGGAACGCTTGAAGAATACGTACTACGCGGAATTGAAATCGGGCTGCAGCAGATCGGCCTTTCCGATCATATGCCGCTCATTCATGTCGATCCGGCGCAATATTTGCCGGAAATGGCGATGCCGATGGACGAATTGCCGCGTTATGTGGAAGAATGCTTGCAGTTGAAAGAGAAGTATCAAGGCCAAATCGACGTCCGCGTCGGTCTGGAAGGCGATTATATCGAAGGATACGAAGAAGAAATTTCCCGGATTGTCGAAGCGTACCCTTGGGATTACGTCATTGGATCGGTACATTTCTTGGGGCATTGGGATGTGACGGATTTCCGGCAAACCGCGCAATGGGAAGGCAGGGATCCGTTCGAAGTGTACGCGCAATATTACGATGCCGTACAGAAGGCCGCCCGTACCGGATTGTACGATTATATCGGGCATATCGACGTGATCAAGCGATTCGGATACGGCCCGGACGCAAGCCGGGAAGCGGAAGTAAAGCTGCTCGAAAAGGCGGCGCTCGATGCCGTGAAAGAGAATGGGCTTGCGATCGAATTGAACGCATCAGGCCTCCGGATGCCGTGCGCCGAGATGTTCCCGAGCCGTCCGATGCTGGAATATTGCTTGCAGCAAGGCATTCCGCTGACGATCGGGTCAGACGCTCATCAACCGGAGCGTCTCTCGCAATATTTGGACGAGGCGCGCGCGCTGCTGTACGAGATCGGATTCAGGGAACTGGCCACATTCGAACGGCGGCAACGCCGGATGGTTTCTTTTGAAATATAAAGTCCTCCTAATGTATAATGAGGATAAAGTCATAATGTGCGGTCTTTCGACATATCGCACGCTTTCACATGCAATCATATAGTCTCTTATTATGTTTGGGAGGGTATCATGCCAAGCGACAAGTTACGACTGTTTTCCGGCTCGTCCAATCCGAAGTTGACGGCGAAAATATGCAACGTGCTCGGGATCAAACAGGGAAATGTTAAATTATCAAGATTTAAAAGCGGAGAAATTTACGTTCACTATGAAGAAACGATCCGCAATTGCGACGTATTCATCGTACAATCGTTCTCGCATCCGATCAATGAACATTTTGTCGAATTGCTGGTGATGGTCGATGCGGCCAAGCGGGCTTCGGCGCGCACGATCAATGTCATTATGCCGTATTACGGCTATGCTCGCCAGGAACGGAAGGCGGCGCCGCGCGAGCCGATTTCGGCGAAGATGGTGGCGGATGTGCTGACGACGGTCGGCGTGCACCGCGTATTGACCATCGATTTGCACGCGCCGGCGATTCAAGGATTTTTCAATATCCCTGTCGACCATCTGACGGCGCTCGATCTGATTAGCGAATATTTGAAGACGAAACGGATCGACAACCCCGTAATCGTATCTCCCGACGCGGGCAGGGCGTCAACCGCGGAGAAGCTGGCGAATCAACTGGATTCCCCTTTTGCGATTATGATCAAGAAACGTCCCGCGCACAATGAATCGGTTATTACGCACGTCATCGGGGACGTGGAAGGACGGACGCCGATTATTATCGAAGATTTGATCGATACGGGATCGACGATCGTCAATGTCGTCGAAGGATTGAAGGAGCGGGGGGCCAAAGACGTATACGTCTGCGCGACGCATCCCATCTTCTCCGGCTCGGCGATCGAACGCTTGGATCACCCAAACATTAAAGAGGTTGTCGTAACGGATTCGGTTACGCTGCCGGACAATAAGCCGGATCGTTTCAAGATTATTTCGGTCGCGCCGATGCTGGCGGAAGCGACGCGCATTATTACCAACGGCGGCTCGATCAGCACGCTGTTCCGGGATGCCGGCGTATAGGCGGCAAACCTTCTATTTTCTTGAAATAGGGTTTATATATACTCCCATTTCTATGCTATAATTGTGTTGATTTGAATTTTTACTTGAAACCGTAGGAGGTGCCTTGGCGATGAAAGAGAAGAAGCTGCGGGCTGATCGTCAGCGAAGCAAGATCATACCGATACATTTAGATGCGACATTTTTCTTTGAGCGAGCAGTCCGTTCGCTGGATCGATATCATTACGACAAGGCATTGAAATATTTTAGCAGGGCCGTCGAATATGAACCGGACAATCCCGTCAACCACTGCAATATGGCGGGCATTTTGTCCGAGATGGGCAATTACGAAGAATCGAACCGGATACTGCGGTTAGTTCTGGAGCAGATCGATCCGACCCTTACGGAGTGCTATTTCTACATGGCGAACAATTATGCCAATATGGAGCAGTTCGAGGATGCGGAAGAAGCGCTCATTCAATATTTGGAAGAGGACGAGAGCGGCCAATACTTAATCGAAGCCGAGGAGATGATGGATCTCCTCCACTTTGAGTTGAACCGTCCGCCGCGCCTATGCAACATTCGTGCGCGCGAAGGGCTGTACGAACACGATCAAGCCCGGATGATGCTGGAAGAGGGGCGTTTCTCCGAGGCGGTCAAATTGCTCGAGCGGTTGGTCAAGGATCAGCCCGATTTTATGGCCGCACGCAACAACCTGGGATTGGCTTATTACTACATGGGCTTATTCGATAAGTCGATGGACGTGATCAACGAAGTGCTGGAACTGGATCCGGGGAACTTGCACGCCTTATGCAATCTGGCGATTTTTTACCAGCATGAAGGCAAGAAGAGTGAATTGCAGTCCCTTGTGGAACAATTAAAAAAGACGTACCCGTTTCATCAAGAGCATGCTTTCAAGCTGGCGACGACGATGGGGATTTTGGGCGAGCATGAGAATGCGTACTACTTGTTCCGCCGCCTTCTGAAAGATACGGAAATCAATTACGATCCTTGCTTGTACCATTATACGGCGGTGGCGGCATGCAATATCGGCCGGTTCCAAGAGGCTTACCGCTTGTGGAGCCATGCCGAGAAGCTCGATCCCGGCTCGGAAATTCCGCGCTTTTACCTGGATCAGCTCCGGCAATTGAAATCGGCGAAAGGCAAGAAACAAACGAAAAAACGGAAATCGATGTTCAGCTATCATTATCATTTGCCGTTCGAGGAACAATTCCGGCTGTGGGAGAAATCAGGCGACGGATTGCCCGAGCATTTGAAACGCGATCCGCTGGTTCGCTCTTCGTTCTTCTGGGCGCTTAGGCACGGAGATCAGCAGACGAAGCTTCAGGTCATTCAAGCGCTCGG
Source organism: Paenibacillus sp. CECT 9249 (assembly GCF_918697855.1). Taxonomy (NCBI): domain Bacteria; kingdom Bacillati; phylum Bacillota; class Bacilli; order Caryophanales; family Paenibacillaceae; genus Paenibacillus; species Paenibacillus sp. CECT 9249. Next base: position 17,786 of record NZ_CAKKLI010000049.1, read on the forward strand.
CATGATCGCCGACCATGAGGTGGAAGAGGCGCTGCGAGCGTTTCTGCTGGAGCCGGACGAAAGCGAATATTTGAAGCAAGTCGCGATCTTCGTGCTGCGCTCGATGGGAGTCGACGAACCTTTGCCGGCGGTATTGGACAACGTCGCGGCCACGGTGAACGGCATGATGGTTTCGACCCGCCTTCCAGATTGGGAAGACGGTTGGCAGGCGGTATTGGATAAAGCTTTGCAGACGATGGGCAAACGGTACGATATGCTGCAGCAGCATGATTTGCAGACGCTGTGGGTGGAATTTCTGACACGGGTTTATCCGAGCGTGCCCAAGATTCATAAAGCGGAGGGCTGGGCGGCGGCGCTCGAATATTTGACGGCCAAAATGCACCGGCGTTCCATCTCTTATCAGGAAGTGGCGGAGCGGTACGGAACTTCCGTCTCCACAGTTGGCAAATATGTGAAATGGATCGATGAAGTTTGCGGCATTAAGCGGAAAATGGAGACGATCTTTCCATCGTTTACGGAAAAATTCTAGTTTTTTTGTAACAACCTCTAAATATAGTCATTGACGCAAGGGAGGACATCATACTATGCACAAAACGATCGTAATCGGGACGGGACCGGCCGGCTTAACGGCGGCTATCTATTTGGCCCGCGCCAACTTGAAGCCTCTGGTGATCGAAGGACCGGAGCCGGGCGGACAGCTTACGACGACAACGGACGTGGAGAACTTCCCTGGCTTTCCGGAAGGAATTATGGGTCCCGAATTGATGGATAATATGCGGAAGCAAGCCGAACGTTTCGGCGCCGAATTCAAAACGGGCTGGGTCAATAGCGTCGATCTGTCGAAACGGCCGTTCAAGCTGACCGTTGAAGGGTTAGGGGAGCTCGAAGCGGAGACGCTTATAATTTCCACCGGCGCTTCGGCCAAATATCTCGGCATCCCCGGCGAGAAAACGAATGTCGGGCGCGGGGTGAGCACCTGCGCGACTTGCGACGGATTCTTTTTCCGCGGGAAAAAAATTATCGTCGTCGGCGGCGGAGACTCCGCGATGGAGGAAGCGAATTTCTTGACGCGTTTCGCGACCGAAGTGACGCTGGTACATCGGCGCGATGAGCTGCGGGCTTCGAAAATTATGCAGGAGCGCGCGCGTGCGAACGAGAAGATTACGTGGTCGCTCAATCGCACTCCGCTTGAGGTTGTTGCCGACGAGAATCGGGTAACCGGCCTGAAAGTGAAGAACAACGAAACCGGCGAAGAAGAATTGCTGGAAACGGACGGTTTGTTCGTCGCCATCGGCCATACGCCGAACACGAAGTTCCTGGATGGACAAATCGATACCGATCAGCACGGCTACATCATCGTCAAACCGGGAACGACGGAAACGAATGTGCCGGGCGTCTTCGCATGCGGCGACGTGCAGGACATGAAATACCGCCAGGCGATCACGGCTGCGGGTTCGGGCTGCATGGCCGCGCTGGACTGCGAGAAATTCCTCGAAGGCAGCGCCGTACACGATTGGAGCGGCAATTAATCGGACTGTCGTTGCATCGAGAAATCGCTATCCGGACCGTACGGCCGTTATTTTGCGTCAAAATCGCTTATTCGCTGTTTAGGCGGACATAGCTTCCGTTATCCGTTCGTCGGAGGGCTTATTTGTACGCTTTTGCCGCGTCACCCGAATAGGCTAATATAAATGGATCATTGCAGTTACCTAACGGGGGGCTCGACACCCCCATGGAAGCATGAGCAACGAAGGCCGTCAGGACCCATATCCTGACGGTTTTGCTTATGCCTGAAACGGACAATGGCACTGTGCCACCCGAAGCACCATGCCCCCGGCTCGTTCATGGAAAATGTTGGATGGCGGCCGAAGCCGACAGATCGGATTGACGTTGTTTAGCGGCGGCTGGGATCCTCCCTCGAGACGGTCACCGTCACGGAGCCCGGTTCTGTCACAGTCTGTTATCTTGACCAATCCGTTCGGCATAGCTTATAGTTGGTACTGAGTATCTATTACTTTAAGAAGGTGTGAAAGCATGTCTGAAAAAATCTACGTAGGCTTGGATCTGGGCGGAACAGCCATCAAGGTTGGCCTTTGCAACGAGCAGGGGCATTTGCTGCAGTCTTACGAAGGCCCGACCGGAACAGGGAGCGGAACCCCTGCGATCATCGACAATATCGTGAAATATATTCGGGAGCTTGTTGATCAATCCCCCTACTCGTGGGATCAAGTGGAAGGCATCGGCGCCGGGATGGCGGGCTTTATCGATATCGAGAACGGGATCGTCCTGCTCGCGCCGAACGTAGATTTTCGCGATGTGCCGATTCGGGATATATTAGTGGAAAGATTAGGGAAACCTGTGAAAATAAATAATGACGCGAATGTGGCGGCCTTGGGCGAAGCGTGGAGCGGCGCCGGCAAAGGGGTCGGCAATTGCGTCTGCTATACGCTTGGAACGGGCGTCGGCGGCGGAATCATTATTAACGGCAAAATCTACGAAGGATTCTCGGGCTTGGCGGGAGAACTGGGTCATATCGCCGTTGTGCCCGACTTGGAGGCGATCCAATGCGGCTGCGGCAAAATGGGATGCCTGGAGACGGTATCGTCCGCGACGGGAATTATCCGTATGGCGAAGGACGCCGTGAGCCGGGGAGACCGCACATCGCTGTCGCTTCTGGACAGCATTACGGCGAAGGACGTATTCGACGCGGCTAAAGCGGGAGACGAAGCAGCGGAACGTATTGTAAGCCGCGCGGCTTATTATCTCGGCAAGTCGATGGCTGCCGTTACGACGATTTTGAACCCGGAGCGGTACATTATCGGCGGCGGCGTCTCGAAAGCGGGAGACTTCCTATTCGATCAGATTCGGGAAGTGTTCCGCGAGCTGACGCCGGAAACGCTGCAAAAAGGAGTGGAAATCGTTCCGGCGACGCTGGGCAACGATGCCGGCATGATCGGAGCGGCAGGCTTGTTTATTCGATCCTAACAGGAGGAATTGCGGATGGAAACGACATCGATGGCGAAGCTGGTTATCATTACGGGAATGTCGGGAGCGGGAAAAACGATTGCGGTGCAAAGTTTGGAAGATCTCGGTTTTTTCTGCGTCGATAATTTGCCTCCGGTTCTTATTCCGAAGTTTGCGGAGCTGATCGAACAATCGAACGGGAAAATAGGCAAAGTCGCCTTGGTAATCGACCTGCGGGGCCGAGAGTTTTTTACCGCCCTATCCGAATCGTTGAATTATATTAAGGATCATTTTACGATCGATTACGAGATCGTATTTCTGGATGCGACCGATGCGGTGCTTGTCCAGCGTTATAAAGAAAGCAGGCGCCGCCATCCGCTTGCTCCCGACGGAATGCCGCTTACCGGCATTCAACTGGAGCGCAAGCTGTTGGAAGATTTGAAAGGCTGGGCGACCCAGGTGCTCGATACAAGCAATATCAAGCCCGCTCAATTGAAGGAGAGAATTGTCGCCCGGTTTACAAATTTGGACCAACAAACGCTATCCATTAACGTAACTTCGTTCGGCTTCAAATACGGAATTCCGATCGACGCGGATTTAATATTCGACGTTCGTTTTTTGCCGAACCCTCATTATGTTGAAGCGCTGCGTCCGCATACCGGGCAAGATACCGACGTGTACGACTATGTGATGAAGTGGCCGGAGACGCAGGCGTTTCTAACCAAGCTGGTGGATATGCTGCAATTCCTTATGCCCCAATATCGGAAAGAAGGAAAGAGCCAGGTTGTCATCGGAATCGGCTGCACCGGCGGCAAGCACCGTTCGGTGGCGATCGCCGAATATTTGGGCCGCATTATCGGGGCAAGCGAAACGGAAGCCGTTCGCGTCAGCCATCGCGATGCGGAGCGTGACCGGCATTAGCCGGGGCGAGTCGTCGCGCGACTGTCCGGTGTTACGGTCTGTCAATGAAGGGGTGAGGGGAATTGGATCTGGAGCATAACAAGAACGGACGCCCGCGCATCGTCGTCATGGGAGGCGGTACGGGGTTATCCGTCATGCTGCGCGGTCTGAAAGAGAAGCCGCTTGATATTACGGCCATCGTAACGGTTGCCGACGATGGGGGAAGTTCGGGCATTCTGCGCAGCGAGCTGCAGATGCCGCCGCCGGGCGATATTCGCAACGTGCTCAGCTCGCTGGCCGATGTCGAGCCGTTATTGTCCGATATGCTGCAATATCGTTTCAAGAATGGAACCGGTTTAGCCGGGCATAGTTTAGGCAACCTAATCTTAGCGGCGATGACGGACATTTCCGGCGATTTCGTCACAGGCATTCGCGAACTGAGCAGAGTGCTTGCCGTTCGGGGGCGGGTGCTGCCGGCGGCGAATCAGGCCGTTATTTTGAAGGCGGAGATGGAAGACGGTTCGATCGTCGTCGGCGAATCGACCATTCCGACTTCGGGCCAGCGCATTAAACGGGTATTCCTCGAACCGAAACAGGTGGAGCCGCTGCCGGAGGCCGTGGAGGCGATCCGCGAAGCCGATGCCATTCTGATCGGTCCCGGAAGCTTGTATACAAGCATCATCCCGAATTTGCTCGTACCGAAGCTGGCGGAAGCGGTCGTCGAATCCGACGCGTTGAAAATATTCGTGTGCAATGTCATGACGCAGCCGGGGGAAACCGACAATTATACGGTCGGCGATCATTTGGAAGCGATCTACCGGCATATCGACCGGCATCTGTTCGACTATGTTATCGTGAATAACGGCGAAATCCCTCCCCAAGTACAAGACAAGTATGCGGAAAAGGGAGCGAAAGCCGTCCATCTGGATCTGGAGGAAGTCGAGCGGAGGGGATACAAAGTGATTGCCGATCGTCTGGTGCTCTTTCGAACGTATTTGCGCCACGACGCGTCCCGGCTTAGCCACCATATTTACCAGCTGGTCGAAAATTGGATGATACGAAAGAGGTGAGTCCCTTGTCTTTTGCGGCGCAAACGAAAAAAGAATTAACCTTAATCGAGTCCGACGCTTGCTGCGAGAAGGCGGAATTGTCCGCGCTGCTGCGGATGAACGGCACCGTTCAGCTTACGAACCGTAAGGTTGTTTTGGATATATCCACCGAGAACGCCGCGATTGCAAGGAGAATCTATTCCTTGATTAAAAAAAATTTTCAGGTGCATACCGAATTGCTTGTGCGCAAAAAAATGCGTTTGAAAAAAAATAATGTATATATCGTGCGTATTCCAACGCATGTTCAGGAAATATTAAAAGAACTGCATATCGTTTCCGAAGGGTTTATGTTTACGTCCGGCATCGCTCCGGACATCGTCGCCAAAAACTGCTGCAAGCGCGCTTATTTGCGCGGCGCATTCCTGGCCGGCGGCTCGGTGAACAATCCCGAAGGCTCCTCGTATCATTTGGAAATCGCCTCCATGTATGAAGAACATTGCAAGGCGCTCGTCGACCTGGCCAATCATTTCGATTTGAACGCCCGCTGTATCGAACGCAAGAAAGGGTTTATTTTCTACATTAAGGAAGGCGAGAAAATTATCGAAATGCTGAATATTATCGGCGCGCATCAAGCGCTCTTCAAATTCGAGGATGTGCGGATTATGCGCGATATGCGGAATTCGGTCAACCGGATCGTCAACTGCGAAACGGCCAACTTGAACAAGACGATCGGCGCGGCGGTTCGCCAAATCGATAACATTAAGCTGCTGCAGAAGGAAATCGGCTTGGAAAATTTGCCGGAGAAACTGCGGGAAGTGGCGGAAATCCGGTTGGCGCATCCGGATATTAACTTGAAGGAAGTCGGGGAATTGCTGAAGGGTAAGGTGAGCAAATCCGGCGTAAATCACCGCTTGCGAAAGATCGACGAAATAGCGGAGAAAATTAGGAAAGGATGATCGCTTTTTTCCTAGTTTACTTCATGCTATAATGGTATAATGTTTATAAACGTGACACTGAACATATATCGCCAGATACCATATGTAATAGGGGGTAAATTTTTCCATGACAAAGCAACCGGTAATTGTGCGGTTAAAAACGGGTCTCCATGCAAGACCGGCAGCATTGTTCGTTCAAGAGGCGAACAAATACTCGTCTGAAATTTTCGTGGAGAAGGACGACAAAAAAGTGAACGCAAAAAGCATCATGGGAATTATGAGCTTGGCGATCAGCTCTGGTACAGAAGTCAATATCAGTGCGGAAGGCTCCGATGCCGAACAGGCTATAGCCGCTTTAGTTAGCTTGGTCAGCAAGGAAGAACTGGAGAACCAATAACTTTTTTAACCGAACATTTTCGATGCGAAGAAAAGCTCCTGCACATGTAGAGGAGCTTTTTGTCTTATGGGTGAAACCTTTGAAAGCGCTTATCCGTCTGGTATGCGAACAATGAAAATTCATTTGTATGGAGGGATATAACAATGAATCGATGGAAGAAACCGTTTGTGCTCATCATGTCGGTATGCGTACTGGCCGCGGGAATGGCGTTCGCCCCGTCCGGCGGCGCGTTCGGCACCATGCCCAAAGCTGCTGCGGCGAGTGCGGGAGAGACGAGCGACGTGATCCTGGTAACAGGGAAAGGCGAACTGACGATCGCGCCGGACGTTGCATACATAGCGCTAGCGATTCAGACGCGCGCGGCGACGGCGAAGGATGCGCAGCAGCAGAACGCCGATCTGTTCGCGAAGCTGAAGAAGGTGCTGACCGACAAATATAAAATAGACGGCAAAGATTTGAAAACGGTCGGATTCTCGGTGAACCCCGAATATACTTATAAAGATAACGAAAGCCCAAAGGTGAAAGGTTATGTGGCGGAGCATACGGTTGAAGTGACTTACCGCCAGTTGGATCAACTCGGCACGCTGGTTGACGATGCGGCGGCGGCCGGCGTGAACCGGGTCAACCAAGTCCGCTTCGATACGGAGAAAGCGGAAGAATACGAGGCGCAAGTATTGGAGAAGGCGATGCTGAACGCGAAGAAAAAAGCGGAAGCGATCGCAAAGGCGGCGAACCGCGAAGTGGGTGCGGTGATCGGCGTCTCCGAGGTCGGCAGCGAGTTCAGACCGGTCTATACGCGCGTGATGGATTTGGCAAGTGCGGCGGCGGAATCGAAGGCATCGACGTCGTTCGAATCGGGCGAAGTGAAGCTTCAAGCGACGTTAAACGTGCAGTACGCTATGAAATAAATGAAAATTCGAGAAAATAGTTGTATCATCGACAAAAAAACTGTATAGTGAAGATGCTAAAAAATGAATACGACCACCTTTAATGAAAGCCATACCAATGGATATGGCTTTTTTTACTTAAAATTGGCAGCGCTGAACCGGCCATGCGAGGGCGACGAGGTTCGTCCTGCCCGGAACTGACGATAAGGGGTTGATGTCGATGATACAGCTCGTAAACATTGAGAAAAAATTTGCCGATCAGACAGTCGTCCACCCGCTCTCGCTTACGATCGACGAAGGAGAGTTTCTCACTTTGCTTGGCCCGAGCGGCTGCGGGAAGACGACGATTTTGCGCATGATCGCCGGCTTCGAGGTACCGACCCGCGGCGACATTATGCTGGACGGCCGGAACGTCACGCAATTGCCGCCGAATAAGCGGGATTTGAATCTCGTATTTCAACATTACGCTTTATTTCCGCATATGACGGTAGAGCAAAATATACAGTTCGGCCTGAAAATGAAAAAAATCGCAGCCGCGGAACAGAAGGAGCGCATCGCCGAAGCGGTTCGCTTGACGCAGTTGACGCCGCTCGTCCGGCGCTATCCGCATCAGCTGTCCGGGGGACAGCAGCAGCGCGTTGCGATCGCGCGGGCCATTGCCAACAAACCGCGCGTGCTTCTGCTAGACGAGCCGCTCGGGGCGCTTGACTTGCAGCTTCGCAAAAACTTGCAGGCGGAGTTGAAACAATTGCAGCGCAATCTTGGCATTACGTTCGTGTACGTGACGCATGACCAGGAAGAGGCGATGATGATGTCGGATCGCATCGTCATTATGAACAACGGCAGGGTGGAGCAGATCGGCACTCCGCAGCAAATATACCGCCGTCCGGAAACGTTGTTTGCGGCTACGTTCGTGGGCGAGAATAATATTTTTATGGCGAAGGACCGGATGTTCGCCATTCGGCCGGAGAAGCTGCAGGCGATCGAGAATGCGGAATCCGGCGCGAAGAAAACAGGCGTCATACAAGATATCGTCTTTCTGGGCAATATTCATAAGCTGGTCGTTCATCTGGATGACGAGCAAACGAACGTTTCGGTCTATCTCGATTTCAAAGACAACAGGCCGTGGCGGATCGGACAACGCATCGGCCTTGATTGGGACCGGGCGGACGAGGTGAACGTCGGGCCATGAACAAGTCGAGATGGTTGATTGCGCCTGTCGTCCTTTGGCTCGTTCTTTTTTTAATTGTGCCGATGTTGTTCGTCGTCGTCATTTCGGTTTTGCAGCGGGACGAATTCGGCAACCTCGTCTACCAGTTCAGCTTGAATAATTACGCGCGTTTCTTCGACTCGCTCTATCTCGGCGTGTATTGGGATACGCTGGTTTTGTCGGTGCTGACGACCGTGCTGTGCCTTATTCTCAGCTATCCGCTCGCCTATTATATCGCCCACTGCAGTCCCGCCAAGCAAAAATGGCTGCTTATTATGATTACGCTGCCGTTCTGGATCAACTTTCTCGTCCGGACGTACGCTTGGGTGCTGCTGTTGCGGTCGCAGGGCGTTGTCAACTCGTTATTAATGAATATCGGTCTCGTTGAGGAGCCGTTAAAGCTTCTATATACGCAAGGGGCGGTCCTGCTCGGTATGGTTTATACGTTCATACCGTTTATGGTGCTGCCGATTTATGTCGCTTTGGAGCAGATGGACCGCAAATTGCTGGAGGCGGCGGGGGATCTCGGCGCAACGAAATGGCGGGCGTTCTGGCATATTACGCTGCCGCAGACCAAGTCCGGCATTATGACCGGTTCGGTGCTTGTGTTCGTGTCGACGGCGGGGATGTTTGTCGTTACCGACATATTGGGCGGCGCGAAGTCGTCAATGATCAGCAATATTATTCAAAATCAGTTTCTCGGAGCGCGCGATTGGCCGTTCGGATCGGCGCTGTCGGTCATCTTCGCGATCACTTCGCTCGTGCTGATCGGTCTATTCAACCGGGCGCTGAAGTCCCGGCATGAACGGGTAAAGGAGGGGAGCGCATGAAAAGCGGCACAGTTAAACAGCACCCGCTTTTATCGCTGCACTCGCTGTTAATGCTGGTGTTTATTTACCTTCCGATCGTCTTTATTGTCGTGTTCTCGTTTAACGATTCGCGAATAAGCGCGACTTGGCAAGGTTTCACCTGGAACTGGTACGTTTCGCTGTTCGATAACCGCCATGTGATGGAAGCGCTCATGAACAGCTTGTCGATTGCGTTTGTCTCGACCGTCGTTTCCACCGTGCTCGGAACGGCGGCGGCGCTCGCTTTGCGGCGCCGGTCGTCGAAGAAAAGCAAAGGCATCGTCGGCATGTTGTATTTGCCGATCGTCGTTCCGGATATTATAATGGGTTTGTCGCTTTTATTGCTGTTTAGCCAGTTCCATATTCCGCTCGGGAAATGGACGATTATTATCGCGCACATAACGTTCAGCATTTCTTACGTATACGTTATCGTGTCGTCCCGGCTGTCCGGCATGGGCAAACAATTGGAGGAAGCCGCTCAAGATTTGGGCGCGACTCCTTGGCAGACGTTCCGTTATATTACGCTGCCTTCGATTTGGCCTGGCGTGATTGCGGGAGCGTTAATCGCTTTTACGCTGTCGATCGACGATTTCATGATCAGCTTTTTCGTCGCCGGTCCGAATTCGACGACGCTGCCGATTTATATATACGGATTGGTTAAGCGGGGCATTTCGCCGGAAATCAATGCGCTTTGTACGCTGATGATTCTGGTCAGCATCATTTTGATCCTGTCGGCTCAAATCTTGCAGAGCAAAGGTTCCGGCAACAAAAAAAAGAGCACCACATTCCCGTTTTGAGAGGACGTTCAAAAAGTTGACTTTTTGAACACGCTCCTTACAGGAGCTTATTTCGATAGAAGTTTTATTTTTTGATATAAGAGAGGGGTAATAAGGTTGAACAAAGTGAAACGATTTGCCGGCATTGCGCTGGCCGGACTGCTCTCCATATCGCTGGTGGCAGTGGCGGGATGTTCTTCATCCAAGCAGGAGACGCTCAATATTTACAGCTGGGCGGATAATTTTGACGAGCAGGTGTTGAAAGATTTCGAGGAAAAATACAACGTACGAGTCAATTACGATGTATTCGCCAATAACGAGGAACTGCTTGCCAAAATTAAAGCGGGCGGTGCGAACTACGATCTGATCCAGCCGTCCGATTATATGGTGGCATCGATGATTCAGCAGGACTTGTTGGAACCGCTCGACAAAAACAACATTCCAAACTGGGTGAACATTACGGATCGTTTCAAAAACCCGGATTACGACCCTGACAACAAGTATTCGATCATATACACTTGGGGCGTATCGGGCATTGCGTACAACAAGAAGTATGTCAAAGAAGAAATCGACAGCTGGGAAGACTTGTGGAACCCGGCTTATAAAGATAAAGTGCTGCTGCTCGACGATTCCCGCGAAGTGATCGGCATGGGCTTGATCAAGAACGGATTCTCCAACAGCACAACCGACGAAGGCGAGATCGAAAAGGCGGTCGGCGATATTAAATCGCTGCTCCCGAGCGTGCTTGCCTTCGATACGGACAATATTAAGCAGAAAATGATCGCGGAAGAAGGATGGATCGGGATGGTATGGTCCGGGGATACGGCCGTGATCGAGGCGGAGAACCCGGATGTAGCTTACGTCGTTCCGAAGGAAGGCGGCACGATCTGGTCCGACAACTACGCGATTCCGAAAGGCGCGAAAAACAAAGAATTGGCCGAGAAATTCATCAATTACATGCTGGAGCCCGAAGTAAGCGTGAAAAACTACGAATCGATCGGATACAGCGATCCGAACGAGAAGGCCAAAGATTTGCATAGCGAAGAATATCGATCGAACCCGATGATCTTCTTGTCCGACGAGGAGTTGGAGCGGACTGAATGGCTGTTGGATGTAGGCAAAACGTTGCAAGTGTACGACCGTTACTGGACGGAAATTAAAAGCGGCAGAGAATAATGACAAATCCAGAGGTGTAGAGACATGAAAACGTTAGTTCGAGTTGGTACGGCGGCAGCAGTCTGTTTGATGGTTTGGGGCGGCATCGCCGCTCCGGCGCCGGCATTGGCGGCGGCAACGGCAATGATGCAATCGGAGCAGGCGGGACAAGCGGCTTCCCCATCGTTCCGGCTGAATGTCGACGGCGAGGCCTCGAAGCATAAAGCTTTATCGGTCGAGCAGGTCACGATGCTTCCGCTATCCTTCTTGAACGAAGATCTCGGTCTAACGGCGTCTTACGATGCACAAGCGAAAGCGATTGCCGTCAAAGCGCCGAATCGGGAAGTTGTCGCGCTTGCCGATGGCTCGGATGTGACGGTAAACGGCCACGAACTCTCGAAAGGGTACACGGTACGGCAAATCGGCGGGGAGTGGTATGTGCCGCTTCCGCTGCTGACAGGGCATATGGGCTATGAGGCCCATTGGATTGCGGACACGAAAACGGTCGTACTAAGCAAAATTCGAGAGAACGATATTCTGTGGACGAATGTTTCGATTAACAAGGAGACGCAGGACGTTACCGTTACGGTGCAATATCCGCAGCTTAAGGGGTTGAAGAGCGGGGACGTCGAGGTGCAGATCAACGAATTGTTCGCCAAGGAGGCCGAACGGTTCGTCGATGCGGCGCTGGCAGAGTCGAAGGGCGCTTTCAACGATATCGGTTTTCAATACGACTACTATCTGGATTACAGTATGAAATACAACCGGAATGACGTCGTCAGCGTACAGTTCCAATCATACGTTTATCAGGGCGGGGCGCACGGCATCCCGGCACGGACCGATTACACGATCAATCTGAATACGGGCAAGGTATATACGCTGAACGATTTGCTGCAATCGAACCCGAATTACAAGGATCCGATCAATGCGGTAGTGAAGAAGGGCTTGCAAGAGATCGCCTTGTACGAGGAAGGGCATGAATTCGCCTTCCGGACGATATCCGACAATCCGTCCTTCTACGTGAAGGACGAAGGAGTGGTCGTATATTTCGACGTGTACGAGTATACGCCCTATGCCGCGGGCTTCCCGGAATTTTATTTCCGGTTCTCGGCATTGCTGCCCGAGTTGCCGGAGGGGGAGCTTCCGTTCTAGAAGTGAGGAGTTCGCATGCGATGCGGGCTCTTTTTTTGCTTCGATTTCTACCGTTAATTTGCGATGCAATCCTATCCAAAGCCATTTTAGCTGGAAAAACTACCGCTAATTCCCCCGGAATCAACCGATTCGCCGATCCTGTTCGAGATTAGCTCCGGCTAATACCGTTAAATGTTGCGATGCCGTTCATTCGGCAAAAATAACGGTTTCATTTCCAGCTAATGCTGAAAATCGACCGAAAAAAACCTGGAGCGATTCGCCCCAGGTTTTCGTTTTGCTATGAACGCTTTATACTTTTTCCACCACTTTATCGATCAAGCCGTATTCCTTCGCTTCATAAGCGCTCATGAAATAATCGCGGTCGGTGTCCTTCTCGATCCGCTCAAGCGGCTGCCCGCTGCGCTCCGCCAAAATGCGGTTCAGCTTGTCGCGCAAGGCGATAATGCGTTTGGCGCGAATTTCGATATCGGTCGCTTGACCTTCCGCGCCGCCTAGCGGCTGATGAATCATCACTTCGCTGTTCGGCAGCGCCAATCGTTTGCCGATCGCTCCGCCTGCCAGCAGAAACGCTCCCATCGAAGCGGCCATCCCTACGCAAATGGTAGACACGTCCGGCTTAATATGCTGCATCGTGTCGTAAATGGCCATGCCGGCCGTAATCGACCCGCCCGGGCTGTTGATATATAGATGGATATCCTTGTCCGGGTCCTCCGCCGCCAAAAACAACATTTGTGCGATAATGGAATTGGCAACGACATCGTTGACCTGCGTACCGAGGAAGATGATGCGATCTTTCAACAATCTGGAATAAATGTCATAAGCGCGTTCCCCACGATTGCTTTGTTCTACGACCATAGGTATAAAACTCACGGAAAACCCTCCTTTAAAAAGTTGTTATGTGAAGCAGATTACCCATATCATAACGGATTTAAACCGAAAAGTCAAAGATAGTCAAACTATTGAAATAAAAAAATCAGCGGCAAGCTGATCGAATTCGTTAAGTGGCGCGCCCGCGAGGAATCGAACCTCGATCTCAGGCTCCGGAGGCCTACGTCATATCCATTGGACCACGGGCGCATATTCAATATTGTTCAAAAAGCGATACAATCGCTATTATATGGCATGGACGGCGGAAAATCAAGCACATAATTTTTCCCAAATCGGAAAAATTGCCGTTTTATACATAGAGTGCATAAAAAGGCGGTTTAAAGTGAAATCTGATGAATAGCGTACTTGCAAGTTAGTCGATTTTTGGTTAAAATGAAGGTGGGACTTAAAAAGTTTACATGGGACATTTTCAGGCCAAGACTAGTTGCAGGAGTGAGAGAAATGCGGGAAATATTAGAGATACAAAAGCAACTTCTTCCTGATCTCATGGAAATTTTGAAGAAACGGTATACGATCTTGCATCAAATCATGCTGTCCGATGTCATCGGACGCCGGACGCTGGCAGCCTCGCTCGATATGACCGAGCGGGTGCTGCGGGCCGAGACCGATTTGCTCAAGGCGCAAGGCTTGATCGAAATCGAGAGTGTCGGCATGCGCATCAGCGACGCAGGCAGAAGGCTGCTGGAGCAGATCGAACCGGTCGTAGGCGAACTGTTCGGACTCACGAATCTGGAAGAGAGAATCCGGAACTACTTCGGGCTGAAGCAGGTCATTATCGTTCCCGGCGATTGGGATACGTCACCCCATACGAAACGCGAATTGGGACGGGCAGGCTGCAGGGCGCTGCGCAAAGTGATGACGAAGGACGATGTCATCGCCGTAACCGGCGGTTCGACGCTCGCGCAAATGGCGGAGCAACTTACGACATCGACGCCGCTCAAAGGCAACTGGTTCGTGCCGGCCCGCGGCGGGTTGGGCGAGAGCTTGGATTACCAAGCCAATACGATCGCATCGACAATGGCGAAGCGGACAGGCGCGCAATACCGGCTGCTGCACGTGCCCGATCAGATGAGCGAAGAAGCCTACCAGTCTCTTAGCCAAGAGCCGAACATTCAGGAAGTGGTGAAGGCGATTCGCCAGGCGCGCATTGTGGTGCACGGGATCGGAGACGCGTTCGTCATGGCGCGGCGAAGGCGCGTGGACGATAAGACGGTCGAAGCGATCCGGCAGCGAGGGGCGCTCGCGGAAGCGCTCGGATATTACTTCGACACGCAAGGAAGGGTCGTTCATCGGACTCCGACGCTTGGCCTCAGGCTGGAAGACGTCATGAAGACGGAAGTCGTGATCGCGATCGCCGGAGGAAAGAGCAAAGGCAGATCGATCGCCGCCGTATTGCGGTTCGGGCATGAAGATATTTTGGTGACCGACGAGGCGGCAGCGCATGAAATACTTAAATATATGGATGGGGCGGAACGCGGCGACGCGTAAGCCGCAGACGAGCGATAACTGCCCTGAACCAACGTAACAATGTGGTCTTGACGTGCCTATGGCTCGTCTTGAATATATAAAAATACTTTTCTAGGAGGAATTATCAATGGTTAAAGTAGGCATTAACGGTTTTGGACGCATCGGCCGCAACGTATTCCGCGCGGCGTTAAACAACCCTGAATTGGAAATCGTGGCAATCAACGATTTGACCGACGTTAACACGCTGGCTCATCTGTTGAGATATGATACGACTCATGGCAAGCTCAACGCGACTGTCGAAGCCGCTGAAGGCAAGCTGATCGTAAACGGCAAAGAGGTTAAAGTATTCGCGGAGCGCAATCCTGAGAACTTGCCTTGGGGCGCGAACGGCGTTGAAATCGTCGTTGAATCGACAGGTATTTTCACGGCGAAAGAAAAAGCCGAGCTTCACTTGAAAGGCGGCGCGAAAAAAGTGATCATCTCCGCCCCTGCTACGAACGAAGACATTACGATCGTTATGGGCGTCAACGAAGACAAATACGATCCTGCAAGCCATACGGTCATTTCCAACGCTTCTTGTACGACAAACTGCTTGGCTCCGTTCGCGAAAGTATTGGATGAGAAATTCGGCATCGTGAAAGGCATGATGACGACGGTTCACTCCTACACGAACGACCAAAGCGTGCTTGACCTGCCGCATAAAGACCTTCGCCGTGCGCGCGCCGCTGCGGAGAACATTATTCCGTCCACTACGGGCGCTGCGAAAGCGGTCAGCTTGGTCCTTCCGCAATTGAAAGGCAAATTGAACGGTATGGCAATGCGCGTACCTACGCCGAACGTTTCCGTAACGGATCTCGTTGTCGAGTTGAGCCAAAACGTAACGGTTGAATCGGTAAACAGCGCTTTGAAAGAAGCTGCCAACGGTCCTTTGAAAGGCATCTTGAACTATTCCGAACAGCCGCTCGTATCGAGCGACTACAACGGAGATCCTGCTTCCTCGACGATCGACGCGTTGTCGACGATGGTTGTCGGCGACAACATGGTGAAAGTCGTTTCCTGGTACGACAATGAGTGGGGCTATTCCAACCGCGTCGTAGACCTGGCTATTTACATCGCGAAAAAAGGTCTGTAATCGAATATCGTTCCGATCGAAGGGGAGAAGCGGTTTGCTCTCCTCTTCCGTCGGTTCCGAGCCATCATTAGTTTCCTAGAACAAAAGCGGGAGGAAGACGGACATGAATAAAAAAAGTGTACGTGACGTAGATGTAGCAGGCAAACGGGTATTTGTGCGCGTCGATTTTAACGTGCCGTTGGAAGACGGAAAAATTACCGACGATACGCGGATTCGCGAGACGCTGCCGACCGTTCGATATTTGATTGAAAAAGGCGCGAAAGTCATTTTGGCAAGCCACTTGGGACGTCCGAAAGGACAGGTGGTCGAGTCGATGCGCCTTACGCCGGCGGCGGAACGTTTGTCCGAACTGCTCGGCAAACCGGTTGCGAAAGCGGATGAAGCGGTTGGCGACGCGGTGAAAGGGAAAATCGCGGACATGAAAGACGGAGACGTATTGCTGCTCGAAAACGTACGTTTCTATCCCGGCGAAGAGAAGAACGATCCGGAATTGGCGAAATCGTTCGCTGAACTTGCCGATTTGTTCGTAAACGACGCCTTCGGCGCCGCGCACCGGGCCCATGCTTCGACGGAAGGCATCGCGCATCACTTGCCGGCCGTATCCGGTCTGTTGATGGAGAAAGAGCTTTCCGTACTCGGCAAGGCGTTGTCCGATCCGGAACGTCCGTTCACGGCGATTATCGGCGGTTCGAAAGTGAAGGACAAAATCGACGTGATCAACAAGATGTTGGAGATTGCCGACAACGTATTGATCGGCGGAGGATTGTCCTATACGTTTATGAAGGCGCAAGGCTATGAAATCGGCCAATCGTTGTGCGACAACGAGAAGCTGGATATGGCGCTCGGCTTTATCGAGAAGGCGAAACAGCTCGGCAAAAACTTCATGCTTCCGGTCGATATTGTCATTTCCGACGATTTCAGCGCGGACGCGAATACGAAGATCGTTGATATCGACGATATTCCGGCCGATTGGGAAGGCATCGATATCGGACCGAAAACGCGCGAGCAATATGCGGAAGTGATTAAAAACTCCAAGCTGATCGTATGGAACGGCCCGATGGGCGTATTCGAAATCGAACCGTTCTCGCATGGGACGCGCGCGGTAGCGCAGGCTTGCGCCGACACGGCCGGTTATACGATCATCGGCGGCGGCGATTCGGCGGCGGCGGCGGAGAAATTCAAACTTGCCGACAAAATGGACCACATCTCCACGGGCGGCGGCGCTTCCCTCGAATTTATGGAAGGCAAAGCGCTCCCGGGCGTTGTAGCGCTTAACGACAAGTAAAGGAAGTGAACGTAAGTGAGAAAACCGATTATCGCAGGCAACTGGAAAATGTTCAAGACGGTAAGCGAGGCGACCGCCTTCATTCAAGAAGTGAAAGGCAAAGCGGAAGTTGACGGCGTTGAGAGCGTCATTTGCGCGCCTTATACGAATTTGCCGGCATTGGTCGAAGCGGCGAAAGGCACAGCGATCCAAATCGGCGCCCAGAACATGCACTTCGAAGACAGCGGCGCGTTTACCGGCGAAATTAGCGGCGTTATGCTGAAAGATCTCGGCGTCTCCTACGTCATTATCGGGCATTCCGAGCGCCGCGCTTATTTTGCGGAAACCGACGACATCGTCAACAAGAAGGTTCACGCCGCGTTCAAGCACGGCTTGACGCCGATCGTCTGCGTCGGCGAGAAATTGGAAGAGCGCGAAGCCGGTCAGACGAAAGACGTTTGCAAAGTGCAAACGGAAGGGGCTTTCCAAGGCTTGTCCGCGGAACAGGCGGCGCAAGTCGTCATTGCTTACGAGCCGATCTGGGCGATCGGAACGGGCAAATCCTCGACGGCGGAAGACGCGAACGAAGTTATCGCTTATATCCGCGAGTTGGTCAAAGGAATGTACGGCGAAGCGACGGCGAATGCGGTCCGCATCCAATACGGCGGCAGCGTGAAGCCGGAAAATGTGCGCGAATATATGAGCCAAAGCGATATTGACGGCGCCCTCGTCGGCGGCGCGAGCTTGCAGCCTGCCTCCTACATTCAATTGGTCGAGGGGGCAAAGTAAATGTCCGCACCGAAACCAGTAGCGCTGATCATCATGGACGGATTCGGATTGCGCGACGATGTAGTCGGCAACGCGGTCGCGCAAGCGAACAAGCCGAACTACAACCGCTATATGAGCGAATACCCGCATACGACGTTAACGGCATGCGGCGAAGCGGTCGGACTGCCTGAAGGTCAAATGGGCAACTCGGAGGTAGGCCATTTGAACATCGGCGCAGGCCGAATCGTGTATCAAGATTTGACGCGCATTTCCAAATCGATTCGCGAAGGCGAATTTTTCGACAATGAAGTGTTGATCGGCGCCGTGCGCCACGCCAAGGACAATCATACGAAACTGCATTTGTACAGCTTGTTATCCGACGGCGGCGTGCACAGCCATATCAGCCACTTATTCGCCATGTTGGAACTCGCGAAGAAGGAAAATTTGCAAGACGTATACATTCACGCGTTTCTGGACGGCCGCGACGTCGCTCCGGACAGCGCCAAAACATATATGCAGCAGCTTCTTGCGAAGATTGAAGAAGTCGGCATCGGCAAAATCGCGACCGTGCAAGGCCGTTACTATGCCATGGACCGCGACAAACGGTGGGAGCGTGTCGAGAAATCGTACCGCGCCATGGTCTACGGCGAAGGACCGAAATACGAAGATCCTATGCAAGCGATTGTGGAATCATACGAGAAATCGGTCTTCGACGAATTCGTGATGCCGACCGTCATGACGGACGCAAGCGGACAACCGGTCGGCTTGGTGGAATCGAACGACGCCGTCGTCTTCCTCAACTTCCGTCCGGACCGGGCGATTCAGTTGTCCAACGTATTCACGAACGAAGATTTCCAAGGTTTCGACCGCGGCGACAAACTGCCGAAGAACCTGTATTACGTCTGCTTGACGCTCTTCAGCGAGACGGTGAAAGGGTATGTCGCGTACAAACCGAAAAATCTCGACAATACGCTCGGCGAAGTGCTGGTGCAAAACAACAAGAAACAGCTTCGCATCGCCGAAACGGAGAAATACCCGCATGTAACGTTCTTCTTCAGCGGCGGACGCGATGTTGAACTGCCGGGCGAAACCCGGATTCTCATCAATTCGCCGAAGGTGGCGACGTACGATTTGAAACCGGAGATGAGCGCTTACGAAGTGGCGGAAGCGGCCGTGAAAGAGATCGAAGCGGACAAACACGACTGCATCATCTTGAACTTCGCGAATCCGGACATGGTCGGACATTCCGGCATGCTGGAGCCGACGATCAAGGCGGTGGAAGCGACCGACGAGTGCATGGGCAAAGTCGTGGAAGCCGTTCTGGCGAAAGGCGGCGTTGCGATCATTACGGCGGACCACGGGAATGCGGAGACGGAAATCGACGAGAACGGAAGACCGCATACGGCGCATACGACGAATCCGGTTCCGTTTATCGTTACCGACAAGAACGTTTCGCTGCGGGAAGGCGGCATTCTGGCCGATATCGCCCCGACGATCCTCGATTTGATGCAATTGAGCCAACCGGCGGAAATGACCGGAACTTCAGTAATCAAGAAGTAATGAAAATGAATTGATTATCGACCAACGATGAAAAGGAGTGCTTATCAATGACAATCATTTCTGATGTATTCGCGCGCGAAGTATTGGACTCTCGCGGCAATCCTACGGTAGAAGTAGAAGTTTATTTGGAATCCGGCGCAATGGGACGCGCGATCGTACCTTCCGGCGCATCCACGGGCGCGCATGAAGCGGTTGAGCTTCGCGACGGCGACAAAGACCGTTACCTTGGCAAAGGCGTGTTAAAAGCGGTTGAGAACGTCAATGAAGTCATCGCGCCCGAAATTATCGGCATGGACGCGCTTGACCAGCTTGGAATCGATAAAGTGATGATCGAGCTTGACGGCACGCCGAACAAAGGCAAGCTGGGCGCCAACGCGATTCTGGCCGTTTCGATGGCTGTCGCTCGCGCGGCTGCCGAAGCGCTGGAAATTCCGCTGTACGTATACCTTGGCGGATTCAATGCGAAACAGCTTCCGGTTCCGATGATGAACATCATCAACGGCGGCGCGCATGCGGACAACAACGTCGACGTGCAAGAGTTCATGGTTCTGCCGGTAGGCGCTCCTACGTTCAAAGAGGCGCTTCGCGCAGGCGCGGAAATTTTCCATAACTTGAAATCGGTACTGAAAGCGAAAGGCCTGAATACGGCTGTCGGCGACGAAGGCGGCTTTGCGCCGAACCTCGGTTCCAACGAAGAAGCGATCCAAACGATTATCGAAGCGATCGAAAAAGCGGGCTACAAACCGGGCGTGGACGTATTCCTGGGTATGGACGTCGCTTCCACCGAGTTCTACAAAGACGGCAAATACCATCTCGAAGGCGAAGGCAAATCCTACACTTCGGCTGAATTCGTCGATTTGCTCGCATCCTGGGTGGACAAATACCCGATCATCACGATCGAAGACGGATGCTCCGAGGACGATTGGGAAGGCTGGAAGCTGCTTACCGAAAAATTGGGCGGCAAAGTTCAACTTGTCGGCGACGACTTGTTCGTAACGAATACCGAGCGTTTGTCCCAAGGCATCGAGAAAGGCATCGGCAACTCGATCCTCGTGAAAGTCAACCAAATTGGTACGCTCACCGAAACGTTCGACGCGATCGAAATGGCGAAACGCGCCGGCTATACGGCGGTTATCTCCCACCGTTCCGGCGAATCCGAAGACAGCACGATTGCGGACATCGCCGTTGCGACGAACGCTGGCCAAATCAAAACCGGCGCTCCTTCGCGTACGGACCGTGTGGCGAAATACAATCAATTGCTTCGCATCGAAGATCAATTGGGCGATCTCGCGCAATATGCCGGCCAAAAAGCTTTCTACAATTTGAAAAAATAATTTGAGCCTTTGTTTCTAAGCTCTGTCAGCCTGTCGGAAATTGTCCGGCAGGCTTTTTCTGTACGGTGGCGAATGATGAAATTGACTCGTTTTGCAGGAGTTCGTGTCCGTTGCGTGGAATTCCCGGCCAGTCTTACCTCTTCTGGTTCCCCTTCTGTCGAAATCCCCTTCCCTCAGGAGGCAGGAGTATAGAGTCAAGGGTTTGCACAGAAGGCAACGTGTCTGCCGAACTGAGCGTAATTAGAATACGAAAACAAAGGCATAGGACGACGCGCGATATTCTTTTTTCCACTTTTTGTATGTACCTCTAATTTATAATAAAACTTTAATTTTGTTAGTAAGTATGTTATTGTAATAATATTGGATTTGTGAACAACACAAACAAAGATAAACATATAGGATAAGGAGTGGCAGCAAGATGAACAAAATTCTTTATATTACGGCAAACCCGAAAGCGGTAGAAGCTTCTTACAGCCTCCAATTGGGCGAGCATTTCCTGCAAGCGGCGAAAGAAGCGAAGCCTTCGATCGAAATCGAGCGCATCGATCTGTTTGACGGGAATATGCCGATGATCGATTATACGGTCATGAGCGCATGGGGCAAGCTGGCGAGCAATGAAGCGTTGAACGATGAGGAGCAAGCGGTGATCGGCCGGATGAACGAGCTGTCGGATCAATTCGTGTCTGCGGACGGCTATATTTTCGTGTCGCCGATGTGGAACCTGACGTTCCCTCCGCATCTGTCGGCTTATCTGAACAACGTGATGGTTGCGAGAAAGACGTTCCGCTATACCGGCAACGGGCCTGAAGGGCTGTTGAAAGACCGTAAAGCGGTGCATATTCAAGCACGCGGCGGCTTCTATTCGGAAGAAGCGGCGCAAGGAAGAAATTTCGGCGACAATTATTTGAAAACCGCGTTGGCGATTTATACGGGGATTACCGATTATACAAGCCTCTATGTCGAAGGAATGAACGCTTTCCCGGACAAAGCCGGCGAATTTCTGGCCGAAGCGAAGAAACGGGCCGAGGCGGCGGCGAAATCGTTCGTTCTTGACGCCGTGCAAGTAGGTTAACGGACTAACGGCAAACGTAACGAACCAACGCGCAAGCACACCTTGTCAATACGCAGCGTACATGATATAATAAGAATGCTGTTTTTATATGTACGTACTTTTCCTACGGAAAATTTTGAGGAGGAAAATCTGTGGAAATATTGTTCAAAGTGTTGCTCGTAATTTTCTCATTAGGCTTGATTGCCGTTGTGCTTCTGCAAAAAGGGAAAAGCGCCGGCCTATCGGGTGCCATTTCCGGGGGTGCGGAACATCTATTCGGCAAACAGAAAGCGCGCGGCTTGGATTTGTTTTTACAACGTTTAACCATCACATTGGCTGCCGGATTTTTTATTCTGGCGATGGTCGTGGCTTATCTTGTAAAAGTTTAATAATGTGATAGACGAACGCAGCGGGAAACGGGTTTCCCGCTGTTTTTTTGACATTATAGAATTTATAAAATTTTGGGGTGGGCAGGGCTTCCGCCTCGTTTTTGTTTTTGGTAAGGTTAGGATATGGAGACGAACGTGCTAAAACGAATCTTCTTTGATGAACATGGAC
>NZ_CAKKLI010000050.1:0-36959 GCF_918697855.1 Paenibacillus sp. CECT 9249
AAAAACTCGATTTTTGAACTGGGTTTAGTTTGGTGTTGTCTTTTTTCCTGACTCATTGACCTGTTCCTTAAAGTAAATTTCCAATTCTCATGAATCAGGGGCTTGACATCTTACCGCTGGACTTTTTCGTTCGTTACTACTATGCTATCATGAAGAGAATCGCATGAAAATGATATATAAAATAAGTTATCTATACGTATTTCATATAGATAAAGGAGCTGTTTGAGATGATGGACATTCGTAAACTGCGGTATTTTATCGCGATTGTAGAGGAAAAAAGCATCTCCGCCGCGGCGAGAAGGCTTCATATTTCGCAACCGCCATTAAGCCAACAATTGAAAGAAATGGAGGAGGAACTTGGCGCCATCTTGGTCGAGAGAAACGGCAAACAGTTGGAAGTAACCGATGCGGGAAAAACCTTATATACGTACGCCTTGCAAATGGATCAGTTAATGGAAGAAGCGAAAATGGAAGTGCGCGAAGTTGGAAACGGGGCGAACGGCAGGCTGACGATAGGCGTCAATACGTTTTCGGTAGCACACTTGCCGGAAATCCTTCATCAATTTCAACGGCAATATCCGAAAGTGACGTATAAAATTCAGCAAAACGAATCCGCCCATCTTTGCCGGTTAGTGCGGGATCGGGCCATTGAACTGGCATTCATTCGATTGCCGCTTGAATTGGATGATTTTTCAGTTCTTCATTTGTATAGCGAACCGTTTTATTGGATCTCTTCCCGGAAACGGAATCGTCTTGAAGCTGAAGTATCGCTAACGGACATTGTCAACGAGCCGCTCTTGTTGCCAAGCACACAGGGGTTGGGGGTGCATTATTTAATTTTGGAGGCTTTTTCCCGGTTCGATTTCCATCCCCACATTGTAGGCGAATGTTCCGATATCGTGCTGCTGATGGATTTGGTGTCCACCGATTTTTGTTCGTCGATCGTTCCGGAAACGCTGCTGAACCGGCATAAAGGATATGCCGTTCATGCCTGCAAAATTTCCCCTGCATGCGGGATGTCTTCACTGCTTGGACTCATATGGCTGAAAAATCATCGCTTATCCAACACGGCACAACATTTTATCGAGTGTTTCAAAAATTTCCGAGCTTAGGCACATTCACGGCGTTTATCGAAACTGATATCGATCCGACATTCCAAAGGATAACGTCAACATACCGCCGGTATCCAACAAATCCGCTCCCTGCTCTCTCGCATTGCAAATTACACTGTATATCGAACTGACGCCGACATATTGCTTATATGCTTCATCGTCAAATTGATCGGTCCGAAAACCCTCGAACAATGCGTCATAAATCATATAGTAACTGGCCAACTGAGTGCGATAGACGGGGAAAGCGGTCTCGCCTTTATGTAGTAACATTTCTTCTTGATACGATAGCTTATCGAAGGCATGCTCCGCACAAATTTCCGGCAAAAAAGAATATAACTCCTGCGCTAAGCTGGCATCCTGCAATTGTTCGGCCAATCGTACCGGAAATTCCTCATACTTCTCCTGCGTGTCGCACTCCATGAACATCCGGACAGCCGTCCGTGTGGCGGCGGCAATGTCTTCGGCTTGGTACGGATATGGCGTATAGGTCTCTTCCGACTGCCGCAACATAATAAATTGCTTCTGCGACGCGAACTCTTGGACTTGCCACTTGCTGACCAATTCGCCCACGATTTGGCCCAATTCGGGGCTTGGAATATCATTGATGCGGCATTCGCCGGTGATGTCGTCGCCGTTTTTGGCGCCGTAGATTTTGATGTAACAAAGCTTCTGATTGCCAATCCGTTTCGCGATTCCCTCCTTCAGCGCTTCCCAATAGGGCGTTTCCTGCATTTCGGCTGTCGATTCGCCCAGACCGACGATATTGCTTCTATACACTTGCCAATGATGCGCCGTATCTCCGTATTCCGTATGGAGATCTTCGGGATCCCTGTTCTTCTCCATCGATGCGATCCCCTGCATTAACGAAAAGGCGAAGCCGCCGACGGCCATGCCGAGCGCGCTTTTCAAGTTGCCGCCAATGCCTGCCGCTGTCTCGAATATATCGCGATCCCATCTCGGCGAACGCAATTGAAACTGAAGCATAACGGACTGCTCCGACCATCTTGCCACATGAGGACGAATCGTGAGCTCCCATTCGGGAATATACAAACGGTCCCCCTCCAACATCTCCTCCGCCTCGAATATCCCTCTCATCCCGCGATGCAGCAGGAAATGCGCAGGATCCTCGATTTTCTCATCGTCCCAATCCAACGGCGCTTCTCTTTCTTGACTCATTCGTTGCAGCTCCTCTCCATTTTGCCCTCATTCCTCCCGAAACGGTAAGTCACTGACTATTATATATCCAATTCAGACCAATACAAGGAAAAATTCGGTGTAAAAAAGACATTCAGCGCCTCATTGTTATTTTCTTGTACGATGATCATTTTTTCTTTCGTCGTACGGATAGTTTGCAATCAATCCCAATCCATAATTCCATCTTTTATGTGTTTCTTTGAAAAAACATGTTCTCTATTAATTACATTCTGATCAAATTTCTTAATGATATTTTTAAGGGGCCCTTTATGTAATAGTCGACTAGTTTCTTTAATTAAGCGAACACCATTTTTTGAAATCGTAAAAACTTTAAATGCAGTTCCTATTGCCGCTCCACCAATTTCAGATAATATGAGCAAATCTCCTGCGTAAAATATATCGTACAATGTGCCATAAGCATCTCTTCCTAAATTATTATCTATAATTGCATAATTTAATAAACGTACGGAAACCTCTCCCGATTCGGGTAAAAAATCTAGACCTCTAATTGTGACATCCATTGAAACGTGAGAGCTCCAATTATTTATAACTGACTCATAAGCAATTACAGCAGAGAGAAACTCTACATTATACGATCCGGATATTTCACCTTCGTAAAATTGCATATTAGTAAGAAGATTTTGCATTCTTGTAATACGTGAAACAGGAATTGAATTATTGTACTTCTGAATTAAATCGTCAGCATTATATTCCTTAGAAGTACTTCCATTATATACACTCACATAAGCTTCGTAAGGAAATGCCGGCGCGTCGTCAGTAACAATTCTAACCAAGTATCTTCCATTCTGGGCATATTTTCCAATATTGGGTTGATTCACTTTTCCGTCCCAAGTAAAACGTAAATTCGTATTTCCGGCCAACATATACATTTTCTCTTGATACACTAATCGTCCCGGATTACCTGTATTCTTCTCAAAAATGCTGATTGTTGTACTGAAATGATCCTCGATAAACTTCCACGTAAATTGTACAGGTTCTTCATGTCCGGGAAGCGCATTGATAGCTTTGAACATGGGGGAAGCGGTTTAGTACTTTAATGCTTACTTGCCCCTTTTTCAAACTGCTAAAGGGCTGGATCGACCGAATATTGCTTCTCGCCATTGTGGTTGAAATCGTATCGTTGGGATCATAATTGAGCTTAATATAATACGTTCCCGTCTCAACAGGAATAAATACATGATCCTCTTGGTCGGACTCAAAGGTTGTGACAATATTCTTTTCTTGATCCTCTAGTGTTACCAACCCTTCCGTAAAATTGACGCTCATCTGAGTTGATTCTGCTACCTTGAATTTGTAGTAAAAATTATCGAATACGGAGGTTAGGTCGAAATCATAGACTTGGTCAAAGCTGATTGCTTCTGCCGTTTCGCGATTGGATTGCCTTGCTTCTTCTACCGTAAGAAATGTAACAGCACTGGAACTGTTTAATACTTGCACATAATACGTTTGATTGACGCGAAGATTGGCTTCCATTTTATTAAAGTAGACGCCGTGAATCTCAATAGTTTGCCCATCTGAACCTATCTGGCGATGTAAACCGGGATCGTCGAACAATCGAACAATCGCGGCTTGATTATTTTCCGTAAATAATCGATGAAGTCCGCTCTTATTCGGCGTAAATTTATAATAAGCATTGCCGTCATTAGCATGAATCACTTGAGCGGTCTGATTGATTTCAATGTCATATTTCAATCCACACTCCTGCGTAAGGAGCGACTCATAATCCACCTCTTTGATATCCTCGTATTCATGATTTCAATCCACGCTCCTGCGTAAGGAGCGACGGATGACGAACAACGCGCTTACGACCTGTACTGCATTTCAATCCACGCTCCTACATGAGGAGCGACCCTATTCAGATGTTGTAATCTATACTAACGTTCAGGCTATTTCAATCCACGCTCCTACGTGAGGAGCGACGTCCAATTCGCGAGCAAGCTGTTTCAATGTACGGATTTCAATCCACGCTCCTACGAGGAGCGACAAGTCCTCACATAGCTTGTTTAGCATATGAGACATCATTTCAATCCACGCTCCTACGTGAGGAGCGACATCAGGTAGCACCCCCCAGCAGCTTACGCGTGCTATTTCAATCCACGCTCCTACGTGAGGAGCGACGGTGCTACCGGATTGATGGCAACGCGTGCCACTTGATTTCAATCCACGCTCCTACGTGAGGAGCGACATTAATTGTCCGAATCTGCACTCCATTAAAATTATTTCAATCCACGCTCCTACGTGAGGAGCGACGGCGAAGGATCTTTCCATTTTCGGCATTGGACGTATTTCAATCCACGCTCCTACGTGAGGAGCGACCCGATTGAAGAGTCAGGAGCAAATAAAGATAAGGATTTCAATCCACGCTCCTACGTGAGGAGCGACCAAAACGAAATGGACCGCATCTTCGAGAGTTGGATTTCAATCCACGCTCCTACGTGAGGAGCGACGCTCTTTTTTTGTGGAAAACTACAGTTGAAACAATTTCAATCCACGCTCCTACGTGAGGAGCGACTAACTCTACCTGTACTCGATACATTGATTAAAACCGATTTCAATCCACGCTCCTACGTGAGGAGCGACAATACGCAAGCAGGAACAGGGATGGAGTCCAAATTTATTTCAATCCACGCTCCTACGTGAGGAGCGACTCAATCTCTGTAGTATCGATAGGAATTTCGTTTGATTTCAATCCACGCTCCTACGTGAGGAGCGACACGCTTCGATCGCTACATCTCGAGCGTTTATTGCCATTTCAATCCACGCTCCTACGTGAGGAGCGACCCCAAGATCAGTACACACCATTAAGCCGGGAGATATTTCAATCCACGCTCCTACGTGAGGAGCGACTGCGGTCGCAGGCGTACCCATATTGAGTCTGTACAATTTCAATCCACGCTCCTACGTGAGGAGCGACGAGGGAAACACTCAAAAAAAGGAGGGGCGGGGCCGAGTATTTCAATCCACGCTCCTACGTGAGGAGCGACGATTTATGAAGGGGATATGGTTCGAGATAAAAAAGGATTTCAATCCACGCTCCTACGTGAGGAGCGACTTACCATAAGAGGATTTATCTTCTCTTCTTGTTTTATTTCAATCCACGCTCCTACGTGAGGAGCGACTTGGATCGTGGAGAGCCGATGCACTTAATAAGTATTTCAATCCACGCTCCTACGTGAGGAGCGACCATTGCACGGAACGTCTGTTCGCAATATAATAAATTTCAATCCACGCTCCTACGTGAGGAGCGACAGGCGGTATTTCTTCGATCGACTCGGCCCAATCAACATTTCAATCCACGCTCCTACGTGAGGAGCGACGACCAAAACCGTCGACTTGATTATCGAGCCAGTTATTTCAATCCACGCTCCTACGTGAGGAGCGACTAGGTAACAAGTGGTTTTTTCCAGCTAGACAAACGAGATTTCAATCCACGCTCCTACGTGAGGAGCGACATTGCGCGCTCTTATAATACCGCCCGTCCTGCTCATTTCAATCCACGCTCCTACGTGAGGAGCGACATCATCTGCTATATCGAGCATCTCCACCGTTTTAAATTTCAATCCACGCTCCTACGTGAGGAGCGACCTCCACCTCACATTATTACAGGCTTATCAATAGTGATTTCAATCCACGCTCCTACGTGAGGAGCGACCACCCGCGCTCTTAAGATCGGATCGAGGTAAATATTTCAATCCACGCTCCTACGTGAGGAGCGACCCATTCAAGGTGTTGGCATCAACGTTTAAGGACAAATTTCAATCCACGCTCCTACGTGAGGAGCGACAATGGTATAATGTAGGTAAAGGAGGTAGTCCAAATATTTCAATCCACGCTCCTACGTGAGGAGCGACATTGGACATCCAATCAAGCTTATTAGGTATCCATCCAATTTCAATCCACGCTCCTACGTGAGGAGCGACGTATAGAATACTTGAAGCAAATTCAAAATAAATTTATTTCAATCCACGCTCCTACGTGAGGAGCGACTCTTATCCGCCGTCGTAATGACTGTGTAGACGAATAAATTTCAATCCACGCTCCTACGTGAGGAGCGACGGTACAAAAAATTGAATACGTCCGCATCGGATCATTTCAATCCACGCTCCTACGTGAGGAGCGACAGATGCAAACGACAAATGTAACAAAGGATACAATATTTCAATCCACGCTCCTACGTGAGGAGCGACGGCAGCTTGGTAAGGTGCCGCAGACAGTAGCGACATTTCAATCCACGCTCCTACGTGAGGAGCGACGGCTTATGTCGTTGCGGTGGATCAGTCGTTAAATATTTCAATCCACGCTCCTACGTGAGGAGCGACGTGGATAAAGGAGCAAGAACAAAAGTGTAACAAAATTTCAATCCACGCTCCTACGTGAGGAGCGACGCGGATCATAGGCAGCATGAGGGGCGGGGGTGCAATTTCAATCCACGCTCCTACGTGAGGAGCGACCGGTTCGCTCGGGTAGGCCTTGTCGTGTAATATATTTCAATCCACGCTCCTACGTGAGGAGCGACCGGTTCGCTCGGGTAGGCCTTGTCGTGTAATATATTTCAATCCACGCTCCTACGTGAGGAGCGACTTTCCCCTCCCTGCATATTTCCTTTTAATGCTACATTTCAATCCACGCTCCTACGTGAGGAGCGACCCTTGTAAATACATACGAAAGGTAGGTGAAAATGTATTTCAATCCACGCTCCTACGTGAGGAGCGACAATTTGACCTCTTCCGAATTTCCTCCTGTCATAAAGATTTCAATCCACGCTCCTACGTGAGGAGCGACACTCATATCACCACCACCGTCCGAGTGAGTATGTATTGATTTCAATCCACGCTCCTACGTGAGGAGCGACCTGATTCAATATCGCATCTGCCTTCGTATTTGAATTTCAATCCACGCTCCTACGTGAGGAGCGACGGAACCATACTCGGAGTCGGTTTCCCCTTTATGTAATTTCAATCCACGCTCCTACGTGAGGAGCGACCAATCTCACCTCACTGATACAGTATAGAATACTTATTTCAATCCACGCTCCTACGTGAGGAGCGACCAATCTCACCTCACTGATACAGTATAGAATACTTATTTCAATCCACGCTCCTACGTGAGGAGCGACTGGGTGATTGACAAAATGTTTTTTTACTGCATTGATTTCAATCCACGCTCCTACGTGAGGAGCGACTTTTTGAAACAATTCCAGGTGCAAGCGTGCATAATATTTCAATCCACGCTCCTACGTGAGGAGCGACCTGGAGCAAGCCGTCATGTGGGCTAACGCTTCGATTGCAAATTTCAATCCACGCTCCTACGTGAGGAGCGACCGCGGTCGGGAAGCACAATAAATACATCACCGATATTTCAATCCACGCTCCTACGTGAGGAGCGACTCCCTCCATAGTATTCTGTGGTTAGCATCTCCGAATTTCAATCCACGCTCCTACGTGAGGAGCGACCAATTTGTACACCATACTGTAGTAAATCACATTGCTATTTCAATCCACGCTCCTACGTGAGGAGCGACGGTTAAACAAACCCCATTCCCTTTCCGCACCGAAATTTCAATCCACGCTCCTACGTGAGGAGCGACTGGATTGGTATTAGATTTTTTTAATGCACATTCCATTTCAATCCACGCTCCTACGTGAGGAGCGACTTCTCGTCCTTAACCGCAATGACCTCCAATATGCATTTCAATCCACGCTCCTACGTGAGGAGCGACGCCAATTGATAGTATAGCAACGCAAATCTTTCTTATTTCAATCCACGCTCCTACGTGAGGAGCGACGTAAAACCAGACTTTACTTACGCTCCGAGATGGAAATTTCAATCCACGCTCCTACGTGAGGAGCGACCTATATTCGTTATCATGATGCTTTATTTGCTTAATTTCAATCCACGCTCCTACGTGAGGAGCGACTCGATCCCGAACAAAACCATGGAGAGGGCATAGATTTCAATCCACGCTCCTACGTGAGGAGCGACCAGACATAACGGTTAACGGAGGGCTACCATCATGATTTCAATCCACGCTCCTACGTGAGGAGCGACGTTCGGAAATCAGCATCAAGCTGTCAAGATATACATTTCAATCCACGCTCCTACGTGAGGAGCGACCAAAGGTAAAGTAAGCGAGGTATGGGCCGATGATATTTCAATCCACGCTCCTACGTGAGGAGCGACGCTCCGGTAGTCGGATTTCTCGCTCACCAGCGGAATATTTCAATCCACGCTCCTACGTGAGGAGCGACTCGATGCCCAATTTCGACGCGGACATCTTCGAGATTTCAATCCACGCTCCTACGTGAGGAGCGACCCATATGACCTTTCACCTCCTTCCAAATACCTATACGATTTCAATCCACGCTCCTACGTGAGGAGCGACGCTACTGGCGCAAACAGATTTTCAAAGATTTTGGGATTTCAATCCACGCTCCTACGTGAGGAGCGACTAGCAGGGAGTTCTTTACCGGTGC
The DNA here is from genome assembly GCF_918697855.1 of Paenibacillus sp. CECT 9249. Lineage (NCBI taxonomy): Bacteria > Bacillati > Bacillota > Bacilli > Caryophanales > Paenibacillaceae > Paenibacillus > Paenibacillus sp. CECT 9249. Next base: position 8,801 of record NZ_CAKKLI010000050.1, read on the forward strand.
TACCGGATTATTTCAATCCACGCTCCTACGTGAGGAGCGACAATCATCCTTAAGTTGGACAAGGGTAATGAGTATTTCAATCCACGCTCCTACGTGAGGAGCGACACCTATACCGATACCTATTATCGCAGTGTATTTATTTCAATCCACGCTCCTACGTGAGGAGCGACAATCCGCTCACGCTCAAATTCGGCAAACGATCCAAATTTCAATCCACGCTCCTACGTGAGGAGCGACATTAAAGCGAGTCAATATATCTCCAGAATATGTTAAATTTCAATCCACGCTCCTACGTGAGGAGCGACAATAGTTCACTTAAAAAGGAATTAACTTTCCCGAAAATTTCAATCCACGCTCCTACGTGAGGAGCGACAAAAAGTTTGCTGTTGAGGTTGGTGGTGCAGCAATTTCAATCCACGCTCCTACGTGAGGAGCGACGATGTTGGGGAAAAGGCGCGTGACATTCTCAAGATTTCAATCCACGCTCCTACGTGAGGAGCGACAAATCCGTAACCAATAAACTTCGGATTGTTCGCATTTCAATCCACGCTCCTACGTGAGGAGCGACTAGAGCGCGACAGCCCCAAGGAGGCGGCGCGAAAGGAATTTCAATCCACGCTCCTACGTGAGGAGCGACGACGAGTTATAATCTTGCTTCCGTTTCTCGCGAGTATTTCAATCCACGCTCCTACGTGAGGAGCGACTGTCGGATACTGGATTATGTACAATTGCGCCAACGGATTTCAATCCACGCTCCTACGTGAGGAGCGACGACGATACCGGAGTTGCACCTGATGCGAACGGCAAATTTCAATCCACGCTCCTACGTGAGGAGCGACAGCAAAGCAAATAAGAACATATTTGCTTAATGTCATTTCAATCCACGCTCCTACGTGAGGAGCGACCCAGAGAATGATAGAATCATTAGCTTCCGATGTATTTCAATCCACGCTCCTACGTGAGGAGCGACATGAAAGCCGGACGTATTCTTGAGCCAGTCATTGCAATTTCAATCCACGCTCCTACGTGAGGAGCGACATGTTTTTGATGGTGTAATGATTTTGGTGTCGATTTCAATCCACGCTCCTACGTGAGGAGCGACCAGAGGAGTTTGGCGAGGGAAATTAACATTTCAATTTCAATCCACGCTCCTACGTGAGGAGCGACTCGGGCGCTGGACGACGGATTGGAAGTGTTATATTTCAATCCACGCTCCTACGTGAGGAGCGACAATGGCCTTACGGTATTGATGTGTGTTGTAAAGTTTTATTTCAATCCACGCTCCTACGTGAGGAGCGACTTTTCGTATTCGTAGACCTCGATTATATTGCCAATTTCAATCCACGCTCCTACGTGAGGAGCGACTGTCCTGTTCAACGATCGCTCGTCCGTTATTTTGCGTATTTCAATCCACGCTCCTACGTGAGGAGCGACATTAGTTAGTATGTATTCAATGTCTTGACGTGTATTTCAATCCACGCTCCTACGTGAGGAGCGACCCTTTCGTTGATTTAATATTACCACAGGAGTAATACGATTTCAATCCACGCTCCTACGTGAGGAGCGACACCCTGCCGCACGTTTTGCGGCAAGAGGTTGGCATTTCAATCCACGCTCCTACGTGAGGAGCGACGAGAAATCACAAAATCTATTCTTTGTTCTATTGATTTCAATCCACGCTCCTACGTGAGGAGCGACTCGGACAATTTGTAATTGATGCTACAAGTCATATAATTTCAATCCACGCTCCTACGTGAGGAGCGACGAACAAATCCGACATTATTACGATCATTTATTATTTCAATCCACGCTCCTACGTGAGGAGCGACGTCGATGGACAAAGCAATTAGATAACGTCTATTTCAATTTCAATCCACGCTCCTACGTGAGGAGCGACAAGATCATCGCGCCGACAACCTTGTGATTGTTTCAAAATTTCAATCCACGCTCCTACGTGAGGAGCGACGTACCTCTTGGACTAATTCGGGCGCAGGAGGGCTATTTCAATCCACGCTCCTACGTGAGGAGCGACACTAATTGGCGCGTATGTCAGCTTTTCCGCAATTAAATTTCAATCCACGCTCCTACGTGAGGAGCGACAAACGTAGCATGGACTGTAAATGCCGACTGGATATTTCAATCCACGCTCCTACGTGAGGAGCGACACTAAAAAACTAATCAAGGAGGGCGACGGTGACGCATTTCAATCCACGCTCCTACGTGAGGAGCGACGCATCAGCTTTGGAAATATGACCAGCAAGGAGGGGAATTTCAATCCACGCTCCTACGTGAGGAGCGACTCCGACCTATTTCAAGCCTTGCCGGACAAGGCCTGCGGGGCCCAAAAGTGCGAATCAATTTTTATTCCCCTTTTTCTTCCATAAAAAATCAACTTAAAATGCAACAAATGCAGGCCGGAAGCGAGGTGCGAATCTCCCGGGGATTTTATGTGAGCTTGAGGTTCGCACCGAATCATTTTCTCGCCTTATAAAAGGATTCCAAAACCTGCCACATATCTAAAGTATAGTCTTTCGCTCCAATCCTATCAAGGATAGCTTGCATGTTTGCACTAGAACAAACAGTGACATATTGCAAGGACTTCATTTGGAATGAATCAAACAACACTGCGCCAGTTCGAAAGGATAAGCGGCATGATGGACACCTTAGAAAGCCTGCAATTGTGCATCCCTTCTACTCGTTTTGATCGGTTGCTGCAGCAAAGCCTGCGATAACATATCTTTTTTCTCGCTTCGATGGTGGATGAGGTGGTTTGGTACGGAAATTCCTGTACGATCGCAGGCTTTTTTCCCTAATACCCTGTTTCGATGAAAAATACCTGTATTTTTACAGAAATTCGTATGAGCCACGAGTCATCGCCGATCAAAATCACATTAAAGGTCTGTGCAACTTAACATCACCGACCTTTTGTCGAAATCCCCCTCGTTCAGAATGCAAGTCGTTCCACAGACGGACCGCAATTTGATTGCCTCGCGAAGCCCCGAACAATGACAAACCAATAAAAAGCTCTCGCCGCTGATAGTAACACTCCCAGTAGAGTCCCATCCTAACGAAACTGCCCTTGGCGAAAGTGATAGTCTTACATCGACGTCACTTCGTTCGCTTCAATTCTCCCCCTGAGTGAAAGGGATTTCGACAAAAGGCGTGAAAAAGAGATACCCCCGAACAGGAAGAACCAGACAGACACACTTGGTAACGGTTAACCGAAACACACAAACACTTCACCGCGCTAAAATATATGCACCATACTCAGAAGTTCCAACCCCTCAACACCCGCCTCGCCGCACCTCACAGAATTTTCCCGCGAAGTCTTATTCGTCTCTGGAACCCGGAGCATCAACTCCGCTATAATAATTCCAACCCTATCTACTACATGTGAGGATGTGCAGCCTATTGCAAACCGTCATTGAAAAAATCATCCGCGACAAAGTCGAACTTCTCATGATCGAGAAGCCGGAGAATGCGCCGATTCTGTTTCGCGTCATGCGTAGCATAAGAGCCGGCAACTATCGGCCGAAGACGTTGGTGGACGCGATCTTCCAGCGCAACGATCCGATCAACATCTATGAAACGTGGTGCTTTGCCCAAATATGGGCCGCGCTAGCGCAGGGGCGGGTGGGCACGGTATGGATCCGGGTATCCGATTCGCCGTTCAGCAATGCCGACATCGATCATAACAATACGATTCTGGCTCATCTGCCGGCGCCTTATCGGGCGGAATTCAGCCCGAAGCAGTCGGGAGACGACGGTTTTGTCGAGTGGTCGGAGCCAATCACGCTGCAAGGAGCTGTCCCACGCCACTCGCCTGCGGACGACCGCCAACCGCCGCTTCCGGACACATTCCGGGCGGAGCCGCGATCGATCCCGCTCGAGGTCGGCTACACTTCAGCCGAAAAGACATACGAGCATCTCTTCATCAAAAACGGGGCGCTGGCAAGATTTCCATACGAGTCGAATCATATCGTCATTTTATACAACAGGCGGTTTGAAGAGGAATTCGCGCAGCATTTCGAAACAGACATGATGAATCGCGAGGAAAAACGCGGGAGAGGAAACCTATGGACTACATAAATCGTTATCTGGATCATCTCAGCCAATCGGCTTCCAAAAATACCGTGTACAATTACAAACTCGATCTTCGGACTTTCTTCGAATTTGCGAACATCGATCTGGATGAGACGACGGTTATTTCTACCGAAGCATTTGTGGAGCATGCCAAAACCCAAGGCAAAAAAGCGAGCACGATCAACCGCGTCATCGCTTCGCTCAAATCATTCGTGAAATATATCAATGAATACGAAAATCTCCCGATCGCCCTGCAAGCGGAGCAAGCCGACCGAACGTTCCGAACGATGGACGCCGCAACGAAGGAAGTCGATTTCGAAGAACTGCAGAAGCTTCTGTACGCCCAGACCGAACTGAAGGAGCGATTGATCGTCGAGCTGCTGTATGCCTATGGCATGCGTGTCAGCGAGATCATCGCGATGAAACGGGAGGATATCGATTGGGCAGGCGCACGGATCGTCATCGGTGAGCGTACGAAGCCGTTATTCCAAGGACTTATCCTTTTGCTTGAGAGGTATATGGACTTGTACCGTATTTCCTCCGGTTATCTGTTCCCGCATAAATCGGATGCAGCCCGGCATATGACCCGTGAGGCGGCGACGAGAATCGTCAAAAGGGTGGCGGTCAAAGCGGGAATCCGGGCCGAAACGGTCAGCTCCGAATCGTTCCGGTACGCTTCCGCCTTCAGCGTCATTGCCAAAGCCTGCGATTTAACGGACTTGGAGCAGGAATTGGAATGTACCGAAATGGGAGGATAAATCCCCTAGCCCGCCATGCAAAAAAAAATCCCGTCTCGCCTAATCTGGCTATGACGGGATTCTCGTATTTTTTATTCGTTGCTTATGCCGTCCAATATTCCCGAATCCGCAATCACCTTCACTACCTCGGCTCGGGTAGCCGGCGCTTTGGGCCTGAACGAGCGATCCGGATATCCTGAAACGAACTGACGGTTCACGGCAAACCCGACATACGCTCTGGCCCAGTCGGAAATTGCTCGTTCATCTATAAATGAAAGGGTCGTTTCCGAAGGCAGCGGCGTTTGACGATCCGTTTGGACCAACAGCGCCTTCACGATCATGACCATCATTTGTTCCCTCGATACGGGATCGTCCGGCCCAAACAGCGAATCGGAGTATCCTTCAACGATGCCTGTCGCTTTGGCGCTGGCGATATACTGTTTGGCCCAATGATTGGCCGTGTCTTGGAATGCGGCGGTTTCTTCGGTTGAGGCCGGCTTCATCATATTCGCAACGATTGTAGCAAGTTCGGCTCGCGTCATCGTTCTGTCGGGTTGGAACGTGCCGTCCGGGTACCCGTCAATGAGGCCAAGCTCGAACATCCGGGCTATTTCCTCGTACGCCCAGTGACGCTGTACATCGCGAAACGGAAGCGACACGGGCTTATCTTTTTTCCCCGCATCCGCCCGCTCTTCCTCAGGAAGATCCGCAAGTTCCGGTGAATCACCGGAATCGGAATCGTCCGGCTTTGCCGGCGCAGGCTGCGGCGAAGTTGCGGATGCCGAAGGATTGCCCGGACGAGACGGCTCCGGCTCCGAAGGCGTATAGGTCCCTTTAATGGCAAACGAATCGCTTCGCTTCTCCGGCAACCCCTCTGCCCCAAAAATAAGGAAAGCCTGATTCATTCCGGCGGACCGCTCCGTCGTCGCACGCAAATCGGTGAAGGTTGCTATGCCGTCGCTCTGAGTGGAAGACTCGCTTCCTGTAAGCGTCCATAAGGCGGTATCCTCCGGCTGAGAAGCTCGAACCGGAACTCCGGATACCGGATTTCCGAAGGAATCGGTCACGCGGATTTGCGGCTGTCTTTGCAACAAGCCTCCGCCCTTGCCCGCCGGGCCCAAAGGCTGTGTCACGATTTCCATCCGGCTGGCCTCGGCGGACGTCGGATGGAACAACAGCGCATTCGTCTCGGGATACGCGATATCCGCAACGCGGAAACGTATCGTTTGCGATGCGGCGCGATGCAAAATCAAAGGCTGCTCGGCCATGCCGTCAACAAAAGCGATGGATACGCTCGTCCCTTCTCCGGTCAAGCTCCGCCCGGCGAAACTCCCGGCTGTTCCGTCCAGAGAAGCGGCATAACCCGTTATCGTCACATCCGTCGTGCGGTTATAACTTGTATCCAATTTTCCGTCCGACCTGTATACGTTAATCGTTACCGTTTGGACCGTCCCGGCCGCGGCCGGGGGATCGACGCTCTCGGCCTGGACGGTATATGCCGCTTGCGGCGGGACTTCGTCGTCAACAATGGTAAGTACCGCCTCGGACGGGCTTCCTAACTCAGCTCCGCCTTGCGGACTGCCAAGCGAAAGGTTGACCGTCCGGTCTCCCTCATACGTGTCGTTATCCAGCAGCGTCACCGTAAACGATTGGATCGTTTCTCCCTTGGCAAAAACAAGCTCGCCCTGCGCCGGAACATAATCCGTTCCCGCCGCAGCGCTGCCGTCGCTTGTTCCGTACACTACGGACACGACTCCCCCCGTTCCTCCTTCGCGGGAAACGTAAATGATCGCTTCCCCGCTATTCTCCGCAGCCGTGTAGGTGTCGAAGCTGAATTGAATATAGCTTGTTTCGGATACGCTTATAGGAATCAACCGCTCCATGCCGTCATAACGTACCCGAATATGCGTTTTTCCTAAAGCGACGGCCTGGATTTCATTATGATTCGAGACGATGGCGACATCAGGGTCGTCAGAGTCGATCGTGGCAGCGCCGGTAATGTCAAAGACCGCACCGTCCCAGAAGGCGGATGCCGTCAGTTCGAAGGTATCCCCTTGTTTCATTTGCAGCTCATCGGCATTGACACCGATATCCGTCAACGGATTCGACCATTGTAGATAGGGATATGTTCTTCCTGCCGATCTTTCCCATACGCCGGAAAAATCCCAGTTCGAGTAATTGTCCGGTTGCGCCAATTCGGCTGTCGTTTTGCCGATTCCCCCTTGGCTGGTTGTCCATCCGGATTGTTCGATGTCCCAAAAAGCATCCTTGATGCGGAGATCCGATTGATCCCAATCGCCGACGAGCCCGCCGGTAGATTCCACATATTCGGGACTTCCGATTACTCGGCTGGCTGCGTATGAGGTGTCGATGATATTGGTTTGCCCGCACCATCCTCCTTCGATTCCCCCGATCAATCCGCCTACTCTATCACGTTCTCCTGCAACAATCCCCGTTGCATAGGAGTCGTACACTTCGCTGCAGATAAATCTTCCGACTAATCCGCCGACAGTGCCGAATCTGCCTTCCGATTTCGCGGCCGCATAACTTTCCCTTATTGCGCTATTGGTTGCGTTGCCGACCAGTCCGCCTACTTCGGATATTCCTTTTAACTGCACGATAGCATAGGATTGAGCAAGCGTCGACTCATTCAAAGAACCTATTACTCCCCCTACCGGACCCATACTGCTAAACTTTCCATTCTCTACCGACGAATTGGAAACGGTCGATGAAATGACCTCGCCCGCTATTCCCCCGACAAAATTATTCCTGCACGCCATTTGCACATCGGTAATCGTTATGTTGGAAATGTCGCTGTTTAACGCCGCCCCAGTCAAACTTCCCGTAATATTGTTGCACGCTACAAAACGCACTTTTTCGAAACGAATATTTTTGAACTTTGCCTTATAAGACCAACCAAATAATCCCAAATAGTTTTCGTCGGGACGATTGATCGTTAATCCCGTAATGCGATGCCCGGCTCCGTCCAAACTCCCTTGAAAGGTGTTGGCGTAAGGATCCATATTGGTTGCGGAGGTGCCGATCGGCTTCCACCCTTTACCGTCCGGATCCGAAAAATCGCTAAGATCGATATCCGCCCCCAACCGATAATGTTTATGCAACCCGTATCTGATCCCATCCAGTTCCTCCGGGGTCGTGACGATGATCGGATTGTCTTCCGTATCCCCGGCACTCGCGGCATAAGCGACGGAGGATAAAGATGCGTCGAAGAACGATGAGAACATCCCGCTCAAACCTAGAATCAACGACATGAACATCATAAAAACACTTCGTTTATTGCCAATGCGCCGAACTTGCATAGCCATCCTCCTTTCTTTAATCAATGAAATAAAGGGGGCCGGGCGATGTACGCCCAGCCCGTCCATTCCCTATATCAACTCGGCATACCGGAGCATGCGCAATAGAATGGCCGCCGTCTCCGCGCGGGTGATGCGATCTTGCGGACGCAGTTTCCCGTGATCGCCGTTGAATACGCCTGCGGCAATGCTGACCGCCGCCGCCTCCTGCGCCCATGGACTGATCCGCTCCCGATCGCCGAATGGCGCAAGCCGATCGCGAATCTCTTTCTCCGAAAGCGCGGCCGAATTCATGCCCGTTCTCTTCATCGCTTTCAGAATGACCGCCATCGCTTCCTCGCGGGTAATAGGATGCTGCGGCCTGAAGCTGCCGTCCGGATATCCGTCGATCAATCCATATGCGCCGGCTACGCCGATCGGCTCGTAAAACCAGTCTTCCGCCTGCACGTCGTCGAACGATCGCTCGCTTCCACCCGCATGCAGTCCGAGCGCGCGAACGATCATCGCGGCAAACTCGGCCCGGCCGACCGGACGATCCGGCATAAAGTTGCCGTCATCGGTTCCTTCGGCAATTCCTCTCGCCGCAAGTTCGGCCATCTCGTCTTGCGCCCAATGACGATCGATATCCGCGAAGGATCTCGGATTCGATACAACCGTGAAGATGCCGTTCGATACGCTGCTTAATCGGGCGAATAATCGTTCGCCCCGTTTCAGTATCTTAACGGGGACAGGGATAAAGCTTCCGTTCGCGTCAATCCTGATGCCGGCGACAACGTCATGCGGATTCGCATCTTGCGGCAACGCAATCTCCCCGGCGACATAACGACGGAACGTTACGGATCGAGAAGCCCCGCCGTTGGAATAGCGAATCGAAAAGCTTGCCGCAGGCGCGATTATTTTCATGCCGTTCGTTTCGTTGAGACGAAGCGTTTCGGACTGCACTTGCGCAGTCTCGAGCGTGACCCGCACTTGATCCGCATGCCGCTCAATGGCTTGCGCCAATGCGCCGGTATAAACGGCCTCGATAGGCACATCGTATGCGGCTATTCCGGAATCAATCCGGACAATCGCTTGCTTGTCGGCTAGTACGCGAATCGCTTGCCCGTTCAACTCCAGCGCCATCGTGCCGACAGGATGAATCGCCGTTAATTCGATGACGGCTTTGCCGTCCCCCTTCCAATATTCATCATTGGTTAGAAGATCGGAAAACTTGGGCGTGCCGACCAAATGCAACGTATCGCCTTCCTCCCATTCCATCATTTGCGTCAACTCGCCGATTTCCTTGCCGTTAATGAACAGCGTAACCGGAGTCACTGCCGGAGGAGGCGATTGTTCGCTCGGTTTTGTTTCCGACGGCTTTCCAATCGCTGCATGCCCTCCGCCGCTTCCGGTATCGTTGCCGCGCCGTTCGAACACCGTCCGGAACGTTAATTGATACGTCTCCTGCAGCGGATTATATACGGCATCCGTCACGCTTCCCGCGGGAATGATTAGCGTATGGAACTGTCCGTGCTTCAACGCGGTCAACGGTTCGACGATCAATTGGTCGCGATCGATCGAATAAGCGAACTCGATTTCATCGTCGAGCCGCTTCAACACGATGTCCTGCAACCGATCCGTCGGCAAGATATCCGTGCTGAACCGAATCGACAGCTTCTGATCGACGGGGACATCCGCCGCGTTATGGCTCGGTTCCGTCCCAATAATATACGGATCGGCCATCTCCCCCGGCGCTTCCCTGTTCACGACCAGCGTATAGGTCTTCGACATGCCCCCCTCCGTTCCCGCCACGATCAGGATCATGTTCGATCCGACATAGAGAGGGATCGGCTGCGAAGGTTGGCCGTTTGCCGCTCGAACGCCATGAATCTCGATCCATGCGACATCGTCTTTCGCCCATGGCGTAACGGTCACGGTATACACATCGTTCGTGACGGCAACCGAATAGTCCGTCTTGCTGCTCGCAAACTCGGAATCGAGCGTTAAGCCGCCGCCAAGCTGCAAATCGCTCAGCCCGAAGTCGCGAACGACGACCAATTCGTACGATTGGCTTTGACCGTCCTCCGGCGTTACCGCGATCTCGATCCGGTTCCCCCCGGTTCGCAGAGCGATTTCCTCGCTCCACACCCCGCTTCCCGTCTCGGTTCCGTTAATCCGAATCCGCGCCCCGTGATGCTGACTCGCCGCTTTGACGCGTATTCGTTCGATTTTCGCATCCGCATACGCTTCATAATCATATTGATCCGGCGAAAAATCGGGCAGCAGCGTTAAAGGCTCGATTTCGAGCGACGAAAGCTTCGCATTGGAACTTTTCGTCAAACCTTCCGCCGTTTCGCTGTACTCGGTTTCGATGCCGTCTCCGTTGCGGGCGGCGGCGCGGAATTGATACTCCGTCCCTTCCGCCAAGCCGTTAACCGTTACATCGAGCTCTCGATCCCACTCCCCGGCCGGCTGCCAATCGCTCGATCCCTTCGGGGCCACCCATACCTGGTATTCGGTGCCCGCGGGATTATCGCCCGGTTCGATGATCAAGCTTACCGCGAAGCCGCTCGTCCCCGTGATTTTCAACGCCGGAACGTCCGCCAGCGTATAGACGGCGACCGCAACGCTTGGCGCGGAAGCCGTTTCGGTCTCCGTTTCCGCCCTGCGCACGACAAAACTATACTGCGTATTGACATGCAGGCCGCTGAAGTTGGCGCCTTCGTACCAGGCGCCGTTGCCTCCGCTCCAATCGCTTCCTTCGTCAAAGCTGTACTCATATTCCGCTCCGAAATCGGTTAATGCGATGCCGTTTGTCAATCGAGCGGCGATCACCGGCGCCGGCGGAGCAGAGGGCTCGGCTTTGCGAATCGGGACAATCTCCGATGAGGTCCAAGCGCTGTCAATATATCCGGTTCGCAATGCCTTGACGCGGAATCGATACTGGCCCATGACGTCGATAGGAATCTTATAACTTGTACTCGAGCCAATCCCGATATCATCGCTCCAATTGGCTCCCCCGTCCGTGCTCGTTTGCACCGCATAGCCGCTTGAATCGGCAACTTCGCTCCATCGAATCGTCAACTCGCCATGATAGACGGCATCGCCCAACACTTCGACGTCAGCCGGAGCAGCTTGCTGCGCCTGTTCCGTCTTAGCCGACACGATATCGCTCCAACCGGTCTCCACTCCATCCGAATTGCGGGCTTTCACCCGGTAATAATAAGTCGTATGATGATTTAGTTCGGTATCGTCGAAACTAAGCGACGCGTTCCAGTTGCGGACGAGCGACGCTTGCGCAAAATCCGACGTTTCGGAACGCTCGATCCGATATTGTGTGTCGACAGCCGGGTTATCTCCCGGCTGCACCGTGAGCCGAACGGCATTTGTTCCTTGCACCGCAGTTGTAAGGCTAGGCTTGACGGCAAGCGTAACCGCCGTCACGCTGGCGCTGGGCGGCGATTGCTTATGTGTTGCCGTTTCTTTCGAGCGAACGGCAACGGTATAACGCGAATTCGCTTGTAAATCGCTGAATACCGCACTTTCCTGCCAGCGAGCGATGTCCGGATTCCAGCCCATGCCTTCCATGATGCCGTACTCCATATTCGCACCCTGATCTTGGAGCGATATGCTGCGCGTTTGAATATCCGCGAATTGCGGGGCCGGCGGCAGCGGCGCCTCGGCTTTCCGAACCTCCATCGCCTCTGTTATGCTCCACCCGCTATCGATGTAATGATCGCGCACAGCCTTGACTCTGAATTGCAATCGGCCCATGTCTTCGATCAAGTATTCGTAGCTTGTCGCCGAACCGTTGTCGATGCTTGCTTGCCAAGTGGAGCCGCCATCCTGGCTAATTTCAAGCAAGTAGCGTTCAGCTTCCTCCGGCGCATTCCAGCTTAAGGTTAACTTCTCCCCGTAAACGTAATTGCCCGTAACGCGAAGATTGGAAGGAGCGGTCAACGCTTTTTGCGATTGAACGACCATCGTATGCCAATATCCGCCGAATATCGCCGATACATTGAACAATCCGGGAATTTGCACCGGGACATTCGAATGGTTGTTATTCCCCGACCCAAGTTGGCCGTAACCTCCTTCTCCAAACGCATACACGGTTCCCGATTGGGATAGCGCCAAGGAATGGCCGTTGCCTGCGGCAATTGCTTTGATCGGGGGCAATCCGTTAATGCGCGTAGGTCGATCCCGCGAGTAATTATCTCCCAATCCGAGGGCGCCGTACTGGCCGCTGCCGAACGAATAAACGGCGCCGTCTTTCGTAAGGATCAGGGAAAATCGTTCGCCCGCTGCAATTTGGATTACTTCCCCGGGCAAATCGAGCACTTTCCCCGGCGTAGGCTTATCGCCGTAATTCCCAAAGCCGCCGCGGCCCAATTCCCCCGCCTGATCGCGGCCGAAGGAATATACCTCGCCTGCCTCCGTTAAGAGCAATGTATGCGTTTTGCCGGGAGCCATCGCCTTCATTTTCGGAATGTTGGGGATTACCGTCGGGGGACCTCCGGATTCCGTGTCGCCATGTCCGAGTGCGCCATGTTGCCCGGAACCGAAAGAATAGACATCGCCGGATTCGGTTAATAGGAACGATTGCTGTCCGTCGGCCGCAATTGCCTTAATGCGCGGCAGCCCTGGGATGTGCGTTGGAACCCATTTGTCGCCCAAATAGCCGAAACCTGTTTCGCCTAAATTGCCGTAACCGAAAGAGTAAACATCGCCCGATTCCGTCAAAGCGAGCGAATGGGCATAACCGGCCGCGACCGCTTTCACGTTGGACAAGCTCTGGATCTGCGTAGGGGCGGTCTTGCTCTCCTCATTGCCATGACCCAGTCTTCCAAATTGCCCCTCGCCAAACGAATATACTTTACCGTCCTCCGTCAAAATCAACGAATGCTGTTGACCGGAAGCGATGCTCTTCACGTTCGAAAAGCCTTCGATGAGCGTCGGATCGTATCTGCCTGCATAATCGCCAAGTCCTAATTGCCCATACTGGCCGTCGCCGAAAGCATATGCGTAATTCCCTTCCGGTAGTTCGGCGTGAATCGCACCCCCGGTCCATGTCCCTAATGCCATGACGACGATAAGCAACGACGCTAACGTTTTCGTAAACCGTTTCCTGCCATGCTTCATAAAATCAATGCTCCTGTTCCTCATCAAAATAAATACCCCGCCATTCCCATGTTCCCATTCGAAAAAATAAAAGACTATTCCCCAAAAGTGGTATTTCGACAAATCTCCTGTCGTTTTTCCATTCCATTCGCACCTGAGATACTATATCTTTGCCAGCCCTGAACGAGAGGGATATCGACAGAAGGCGGGATAGAGAGAGGCCGAGATCGGCAAAATCGGAACAAAGAAACGACCGCCTGCTTGGGAACGAACAAACATACCTTAATAAGACATCGCCGGGCGCTAGATTCCCGGCCATTTCGCCTCCGAAACGAAAATTGGGAACGGAAATCCCTTATCAACGAATCAAAGTTCGCTAATAAGGCACTCTCGTTCCCAATGTACGGAAAAAACGCGTTATCATCCGAAAATAACGAATTTTCGGGTACTAATAGCACTCGATTTCCCGCGCGCTCTCCCGTACGACCAACTTCGTCGGGATTGTCACCTTCAAGCAAATATCCCTGCCTGACATGAGCCGTTCCTGCATAAGCGTGACCGCCGTCTCCCCCATGAATTCGGTGTTCAACCGAATCGTCGTCAGCGGAGGCATCATAAATTGCGCGGCCGAAATATCGTTGAAGCCGATCACGCTTATATCCTCCGGAATGCGGCAACCGAGTTCGGAACACGCTTTATACAATCCGACCGCGATCGTGTCGTTGGCGACGAATACGGCTGTAGGTCTCTCTTCCAACTCTAACAGTTGTTTGGACAGGATGTAGCCGTCCTTCGGATTGTAGCCGCCGATTTTCAAATAATTCGGGCGAAACAGCCCTTTGCTCTCCAGAAACTGTTCGAACACTTCCTGACGCAAATCGTAATATCGATTGCCGTGCCGATCGGTATCCACGCCGCCGATAAAGGCGATTCTCGTATGCCCGAGCTCGAGCAAATAATTCAATACCTTCCTTGTCGCCTTATGAAAATCGATGACGACGGAGTCGAACAAATCCTCGTTCGGCGAAGAATCGATAAAGACGACCGGCTTCTGAAAGGCCGCGATTCGTTCGATATCTTCCTTGATGAAGAAGCCGAGACAAATAATGCCGTCCACCGACCGGAGATGTTCGGGAGAATCGCCGCCGCGAATGCGGTACATCTTGAGCCCCTCCAACTCCAGCTTCTTCTCCAGGGCGACGCGTATCGAGAGATAATACGTGTCGTTCAATTCTTCCTCCAAGGAATAGGAATAGTAAAGCCCGATTTTGAATTTCCGTTTCCTTCTTTTTTTGCTCGACAGTTGATACGACAATTGCTCCGCCGCTTCGAACACCCGTTGCCTCGTTTCGTCGGTAACGTTCAGCGTTTCGTCGTAATTCAACACTCTGGACACGGTCGCAATGGACACGTTGGCTTTATCGGCAATATCTTTAATGGTCGCCATAATACCGCCTACTCGTTTTGTTTTTAATAAAATCCAGCTTCGTCTCCGCCGTCACGATCGCGATCAAGATCAAGACGCTCCCGACGGCCATTCGAAGCGTTATCGTTTCATGCAGGATCAATACGGAAAATAAAGTGCCGAACAGCGCTTCCGTCGATAAAATAATGGCCGCTTTCGTTTCCGTCGTAAATTTCTGTGCGATCGTTTGCAGCAGGAACGCGATCGTCGTGCTGAATACGCCCAAATACGATGCGGCAAGCAGCCCGCGCGCGTCCGCATGGAAAACGGCTTCGCCCCGGAACAATACCGCGAGCACAGACAGCAGGCACGCGACGATCATTTGAATGATGGTAAGACCGATCGGATCGTGCCTTTTGACGAATTCGCCGGTATAGAAGATATGGAACGCAAAGCATGCGGCGCATAGCAGCGTCAAGACGTCCCCGATATTGAGGCTGGAATTGAACTCCAAAGATAACACGCCTACGCCGAGCATAGCCAGAACGGCGCCGATCAGTCCGTATTTGTCCGGCTTTCTCCGGTATAGGAGGTAGCCGATGAAAGGGACGATCACGACATTGACGGCCGTCAAGAAGGCATTCTTGGAAGGCGTCGTATAATGCAAGCCGACCGTTTGCAGCGTAAAGGCAAGATAGAGAAACACGCCGAGCGCGATGCCCGCGCCGAGCGCCGGTTTGGTCAACGACCGGAACTGCTTGCGGAAAATAACCGACATCAATAATGCTGCAATGAAAAATCGAATCGCCATCACTTGATAAGGAGTCAACGATTCGAGCGAAACCGCTCCTGCGACAAATCCGGTGCCCCAGATGACGGCAACAAGAAGCAACCCGATTTCACCGGAATATTTCTTCATTCGTTGTCCTCCGATAGTACTGTAAATTGTTCGGCCAACATTAGGAACACGCTTGACGTCCAAGTAAAGGCCGGATCGACCAAGCCTTGGCCGCTGAACGGATCGAAGTTCTCCGCCATGCCACCCGCAAGCGTCAGATCCATGAATTTGGCAGCTAGTCGAGTTGCAAATTCATTATATCCGTTATCCCGTAAGGCATCAATGAATAAATAGGCGACCGGCGCCCAGATCGGGCCGAGCCAATATCCGTTCTCGCGATAGAGAGGGCTGCGGTAACTTTCCGTGCATAAACCGTATGTCGCCTCGAACTTGTCGGCAAGAACGCCCGCAAGCGAGCGGACGACGTCCCGAGGCAGACGGTACCCGACGATGAGCGGCATACATAGGATCAGGCTGTCCCGGTTCTCGATTACGCGGTCCTCCGGCGCGTATCTCGCCACGAAGCGGCCGTCCTTATATAACCGACTCATCAGCAATTCGTACAGTTCGTCGGCTTTGCCCTTCCATGCCTGCGCCTCGTCCGCCCGTTCCAATTCCGCGGCCATGCCGCTCAGAATATCCATCTGGCGAATCAAATGGGCCGCCAGATCCGGCGCCTCCACCGGGATGCCTTCGTGAAAGATCGAGGCGTTGTCCCAGCCCGAATCGTTCCCGTGATGATACAAAGGCAGCCGCGCGGGATCGGGACGACGGAACGAAAGCCAATAATTCGTGGCGCGCACCAGGCTGTCGTACATGCGGGCGACGACCGCCCTGTCGTTGAACCGTTCGTTCCGCCGCCTCATCTGCGCGAAAGCCCATGCATGAATGGGCGGCTTGCAGCAATTGAAAGAGCAAAACTTATCGTTGATGAAATCGGCATAGACGCCGCTGTCGTCCTGATGCGCCATGAAGATTTCAAACTGGGCCAGAGCAAGCTCCGGATCGCGTCCGCTCAGCATTATTGCGTTAAAGCAATTGTCCCAGCTCCAAATATTGAACATCCAGTTCTTCGACATATACATGGCGTAATCCACAAGCCGCCCTTCGGGACGGACGACGCACGACCAGGTAATGTAGGCGGCCAATCGGCGCGACGGCTCGTAGCGCGACGGAACCGGCGGCATTCGCTCCAGCCACTGCTGGAAATGCCGTTCCGCCCGCGCATGCGCCCGATCGAAATCGTCGTACTCCCTCTTCCGCCATACCGTCCTGTAGCTTTCGATCGCAAGCAGGCCATCGCCGCCCCCCGGATTGAGCACCATTTCAATCTTGTCGTTGCCGACCGTCCGCCACGGAGCGCGGACATCAATATCGCCCTGCAGCAAAGTGAACATCAGCTTGATCTCCTTCGAATACAAGTGATATTCCCATTGATTCCGCCCGCAGGGCATGAGGCTGTCGTAGCGCGTTTTCACGGCTGTCAGCTTTAAAGCCGCCCCATGGAGCCTGCAATGAACGACGTTCTCGTCGCCGATGCATAACTCGGCATACTCGCTGGGGTTATGCCGATGAACCATGCGCAATTTTGTCTCGGTCGCCTCAAGCTCGTACTCGACTGCCTCTTCGCCCCGCAGCAGGTCCAGGACGAAGATGTTGCTCGGGGCTTCGTCGCCGCCGTGCAGATCGCGAAGAAACAATTGGTTCGTTTCTTTCGCGAAGGATACGGCAAAGTAGGAACCGTAACGGCTGAAAGGTACCGAGGAAAGATTAAGCGGCATAAGCCCACCTCCTATTGTGCGTATCGCCGCTTGCCGGCCGCAATTTCGGCGCCTTGCGCGATCGCGTTCCATTCCGCTTCGAGCTCGAAGGGCCGCAGCCCGAGCCGGTAGGGCGGAAGCTGCTCCTCGCCGCAGCTGTTGCTGCCCAAACCGGACTGCATATAGTCGATATGAACGACAAGATAAGGCGCCTTTTCTACCTCATGCGGGTGCCTAGCCCGCTCCATCGCCTCGGTGGTGCAATCGCGCACCGACCATTCGCAGCCGTTCTCCGTCTTGAACAACAATGCCGTCTCGCGTCCGGTTCCTTCGGACATGCTGAACCATTTCACGCCGGTGCGATTGCCATTCTCCTGCGGGTACACGTAAGGCGTTTGCAAATCCGCAACGCTTGCGCGATAGACGCCCATGACCGAAGCTTCTTTGCTGTCGATATAATTTTCTCCGAAGCCTCTGCCGTACCAGGCCACTTGGTCCAACCGCTTGCCGGCGAACAGCTCGATACCGAGCCGCGGCAGCATCGGCGGCGTTTCCTTCGCCCGGATGACCGGGGTGCCGGTCAGGCGCAAACGGACGGTTCCGTCGGCATAGATGATATACCGGTATAAGGCATCATAACCGAAAGCCTGATTCAAGGCGCCGAAATACGTCGCAATGTTCACTTCCGCATGCGAGCCGCGGTCGCAGATCTCAAAGCCTGCCAGTTGCTCGCTGGCCAAATGCAAGAAATATTTCTTCTTCCAGTCCTCCGTTTTGTACATGTCGTTGTCGATCGGCGCCCGCCACATCGTCAGCCGCGGTCCGCGCTCGATCCAGGCTTCGCCGCCGATGCGGTAGGTCTCCAAATATCCGCGCACACGGTCGAACACAACTTCAAATCCGTCGCCCCGGACGATCGCGCGCACCGGGTCCTGCGCAACCTCGACGCGCCCGGCCGGTTCGCGCACCTCCACCAGTTTCCGGTAATGCGGCAAACGCAATTGCTCGCAAGCGACGACAAACCCTTTTTCCGCATACGGCATGTCTTCCCTTAACCTATATTCCACCATCAGGTAATAGTCCGTATTCGGCTGTACCTCGGCAATCGTGTAAGGCAACCGCACGATCTTCCTCTCTCCCGGCGCGATGACGTTAAGCTCCTCCATGATGCCTTGCGTCAGCACCTGATCGTCATACACGACTTTCCAAGACATTTCCAGATGAGACAAGTCAACAAAATCATACCGGTTCTCGATTTCGACTGTCCCCTCCTGCAAATCGACGGGGCGGGTCTTTACCGGCTCGACGACCTTCTTATATTCCAGCAGTCCCGGCGAAGGAGTGCGATCGGGGAACACCAGCCCGTCGATGCAAAAATTGCCGTTCGTCGGCTCGTCTCCGAAATCGCCGCCGTACGCATAATATGTGCCTCCTTGACCGTCCCGCCGTTCAATGCCGTGGTCGCACCATTCCCAAATAAACCCGCCCTGCAGCCGTTTATATTGCCGGAACGCTTCCTGGTATTCCTTCAATCCGCCGGGGCCGTTGCCCATGGCGTGGCCGTATTCGCACAAAATATGCGGCTTCTTGCCTTCTTCGTCCCGTCCGATCTCCTTCAGCGCTTCAAGCCGGGTATACATGGTAGAGTACACGTCGCAGACGGCAGCCTGTCGGTCCCCTTCGTAATGAACGGGCCTGGTCGGGTCCAACGCCTTGCAGGCCCGGTACATGGCGACGAAACCCGCGCCGAAGCCCGATTCGTTGCCAAGCGACCACATGATGACGGACGGATGATTCCGGTCGCGCAGCACCATCCGTTCCGCACGGTCGACGAATGACCGCTCCCACCGCTGATCGTCGGCAAGCCAGGAGGTATGCCCGGTCAGTTCGAAACCGTGGCATTCGAGATCCGCTTCGTCGATCACGTACAGGCCGTACCGGTCGCATAAATCGTAGAAAGCGTCCTGGTTCGGATAATGCGCCGTGCGGACGGCGTTGATGTTGTGCCGTTTCATCAGCATAATATCTTGCAGCATGCTTTCCTCAGTCACGGTGCGGCCTTCCCGCGGATCGTGCTCGTGGCGGTTGACGCCGTTCAGCATAATCGCCTTGCCGTTCACCGTCAGGTTCCCGTCCTTGATCTCCACTTTGCGGAAGCCGACGCGCAGCGGCACGATCTCGATCGGCGCGGCTCTCTCCTCCGCCCCATCCTCCCCGTCGCGCAATGCGATGAGCAGTTGGTAGAGATAAGGCGTTTCCGCCGTCCACAGATGCGGCGCGGTGACCGTTTCCGTCAACGCGACCTCGCCTTGCGATTGCGCCGCAATCCCGACCGCTCGCCGGAAGCGGCTTGTTACGGCCCCGCTTGCATCCAGCAGTTCGCAGGTCACGACAACTTCCCGGTCCGCCCCCGTACGATTGGACAGCTTCAAGCTTACCTGCAATTCGCCGTCCCGGTACTCCCTGTCCAAATCCGTTGCGATATAGCAATCCTCCAGCGCAACCGGCGGCATCCGGTACAGTTCCACACTGCGAAAAATGCCGCTGAACCACCACATATCCTGATCTTCCAAATAGGTTCCGTCAGACCACTGATACACGCGCACCGTTATTTGATTGTCGTCCGCCTGCGCGCAGCCGCTGATGTCGAATTCGGACGGCATCCGGCTTCCTTTGCTATACCCGGCATGTTGCCCGTTCACCCATACGTCGAAGGCGCTGTCGACGCCGTCGAATTTCAGAATGATCCGGTCGCCCGCGGGCCAGTCGTCCAACCGAAACGTCCGCCGGTAGATGCCGGTAGGATTATCGGTCGGCACATAAGGCGGATGGATCGGAAAAAGATAAAATAAATCGGTATAACTCATCTTGCCGTAGCCCTTCATCTGCCAGCAAGACGGCACGGCGATTCGATCCCAGCCGCTTGCGTCGTAATCCGGCGCGTAGAACCCCTCCGGCGACAATTCCGGCGCCTCCAAGTATAGAAATTTCCATTCCCCGTCAAGGTTTTGATACCCAATCGCGTCTTTTTTGTCCATCGCCAATGCCCGTTCTCTCGACTCGTACCTGCGGAAGCTCGCAGCCGCGTCTCTTCGATTGATATGCAATAAGCCGATATCTTCCCATTGCTTGCATTTCCGTTCCATTTTGCCAGCTCCTCCCAAGAAGTTATTTAATTGCGCCGCTAATTCCCTCCACGATATATTTTTGCGCATACAGGAACACGATCACAGGCGGAATCATCATTAGAATCGTAATCGCCATAATCGGCAAAATTTGCAGCTCATGCACGCCCTTGAACGAAGCGAGGCCGAGCGCGAGCGTGTATTTGGTCCGGTCCTGCAAAAAAATAAGCGGACCCAAATAATCGTTCCAAACCGACAGCATATTGAGCACCGCGACGAGCGTCAGCGGAGCTTTCATAATCGGCACGAATATTTTCCAATAAATTTGAAAGTCGCCCGCTCCGTCGATTTTGGCCGCATGCTCCAACTCCTTCGGCACATTCATTAGAAATTGGCGCAGCAAAAACACATAATAAGCCGAGCCGAAAAAAGCGGGAACGACGAGCGGCTTGAGCGTATTGATCCAGCCGAATAAATTGAACTGCATGTATAACGGAATCATCGTCACGTCCCAAGGAATCATCATCGTAGCCAGCAGCAGGATGAACAGCCCGTTTTTCAACTTGAACTGGAACCGCGCGAAGCCGTAAGCGATCAAGGAGCACGAAATCAATTGGCCCAGCGTCGTCAGCACGGTAATCGTCACGGAATTCATGAGATACAAGCCGAACGGCTGAGCGTTCCAGGCTTTGACGAAGTTGAGGAATTGAGGCATCGCCGGGAAAAAAGTCGGCGGAAATTGATGCACCTCGGCTTCCGTCTTCAAAGCGGTCAGTACGATCCATAGAAAAGGGAACAAAAAGTAGACGGAGAATACGACCAGCAAAACATAAGTCACCGCTTTATGCCATTTGGGGGTCTTCATTTCTTCCCGCCTCCCCTTTTCCGCTCGTTTCTCATATCGTTCTCGTAAAACACCCACACCGAAGAAGACTTAAAAATAAGCGCCGTCAACAGCAGGATGATGATAAACATGAACCAGGCGTTCGCGCTCGCATATCCCAGCTTGTGATGCTTGAACGCGTTGTTGTATACGAACAAGCCGTAGAAGTACGTCGATTTCAGCGGTCCGCCGTTCGTCAGCAGCAAGACGAGCGTCAACTGCTGCAGCGCGGAGATCGTCGACGTAATCAAATTGAAGAAAAGCGTCGGCGTAATGAGCGGCAGCGTAATGCCGGTAAATTGCCGGAAGAAGCCCGCCCCGTCCATCGCGGCCGATTCGTACAAGTCCGGGGAAATGCTCTTGATATTCGTATAGAAAATGAGCATCATCGTGCCGACTCCCCAGGCGCTGGCGATGACGATCGTCATAATGGCGCTGGCCGGATCGATCAGCCACTTGGGCCCTTGGATGCCGAACAGCGACAGCGCATAGTTCAAAATGCCGTACTTGGTGTTGAAAATCCAGCCCCATATAATCGAGACGGCGACGCCCGACACGACGGCAGGCAAATAGAAGATCGTACGGAACGCCTTCGCCCCTCGCACCGGCTGCGCAATCAGCAAGGCGAGTATCAATGATGTCGCCAAACTTAGGGGCACGTAGAAAACCGCAAATTTCAGCGTAATGACAAGCGATTTATAGAACTGGGGATCCTTGGTAAACATCTTGATGAAATTTTCGAAACCGACAAACTTCGGAGCGGAAGTGACCGGCCAATCGAATAAACTCATCACCAGCGACAAAATCAAAGGACCGGCCGTAAACACGACAAATCCGACGATCCATGGCGAAATAAACAAATACGGCGTCAACTTCCCCCGTTTGCGAATTGTTCTGCGCCGTTCTGCAGCATGCTCCATAGCGAACCTCCCGATCAGGATGGACTATATTAATGAAGGAAAAAAGGGGCGGCCGTTAAGGCAACCTTCCACCCCTTCATCCGAAACGAACACTCTATTGCGCCGCTTCATCCAACGCGGTTTTCGGATCTGTCATCGTACTCGGATTGAAAATTTGCTCGAATACAAGGCTAAGCCGCTCCGACACTTCGCTCCAATTGTCCACAATAAACGAGGCGGGCGTATATCCTTGGCTTTGCTCCAGCATGTTGTAGAATACTTGCTTCAATTCGTCCTGCTGCAAATTTTCGCTTTCGACGACGCTTTTCAGAACCGGCAGTTCGTAATCGATGCGCGCCCGGTTCGCTTCTTCGCTCGTCCAGAATTTGACGAACTCCCAGGCGGCGTCCTTCTTCTTCGAATCTTTCGAGATTGAGATGCCGGACGAAGACACGATGCTGACGGCGCTTCCGCCGCGGAAAGCGGGCAGCTCCACCACGCCGAAATCGATGCCGGCTTCCTTCAAGCCGCCGATCGACCAGGCGCCGTTCGTAAACATCGCCACTTTGCCGGACTTCATCTCCGTCGAACCCGAACCCTCCGTCGCAATGGCGTACCCTTCCTTGAGCATGTCTTGAAACATCGTCAATACTTCCACCGATTTCCCGCTATTGACGTTTCCTTGCAGATTGCCGTCTTTATCGACGTAAGCGGTTCCATTTCCCCAGAGGAACATTTCGAAATCGTAAGGATCGGGCGTTCCCGAGAAAGCGAAGCCGCTGACACTCTCCGCCGGATTGCTCAGTTTTTTGGCCGTCTCACGCAAATCATCCCACGTCCATCCGCTCTTCGGATACGGCACTCCCGCCGCATCGAACAAGCTTTTGTTGTAATAGACGACATGCGTTGTGTATCCTACGGGCAAACCTAATATGTTCCCGTCGGCGGAATTGTAGTTCCACAGCGTTTCGTAATAGTTGTACTTGAAATCTGCGCCTTCCTGCGCGAGATAGTCGTCGAGCGGTTCCAGCGCATCCTTATAGATCGGATAATTCCACATGTACATGACGTCCGGCGCGTCTTTGGCGCCCATGCCCGCCGCAATTTTCGTATCGTATTCGCTGCCGTACGCTTCCAGATTGACTTTGACGTTCGGGTGAGATTCATTAAACGTGTCGATCAGTTGCTGCTGAAGCGTTAGATTTTCTTCCGAATCCCATGTAGCGAACCGGATCGTTACGTTTCCGCCTTGTTTGCCGTCTTGCGCAGACGGTTCCGCCGTCCCTCCGTCCCCGCATGCCGCCAGGAACATCGTTACAAGCATCACTGCGATGACTCCGATCTTGCCTTTCGTTTTCCGCATGAAAGCACCCCTTCGTTTAAATGGATTGAAAACCAAGATGCCAAACTTCATCAAGCCGAGCCGCGATGTCATTGAGCCGGATTTGTAAAATATGCGCTAGTGCGAAGTAAGTTGAAATCAATGGAGAGACGTATGAAAAGTAAGCGGTTGCATCAATCGGCGGTTAGGCCGATCAATCCGGAAGATGTTGGTTTTTATTATATTTTTCACTTGGTAAAATGTCAATAATTTTACTAATAAAAATTGAGGAAAATCGTTCCTTCCGAGGAAAATACTTATGAATGAACGTTGAAAAAGGATTGCTATTTTCATCATTTTATGAATATTCATGACAAAAAATGCGATAGTAAAATTAATATGTTTTTACTAAAGAGAGTTTCGTTTCTTCATGTACAAATCGTTATTCATTAGAAATCGCGGTTTTACCGTCTTTTCCCCCTCATTAGCGTGTTTTCGTTTCGTTACACCGGCAACCAGGCGATTTATAGGCTATTAGCGTGTATGCGTTTCGTTAGCCCGCCCGACGGGTCGTCAGCCGCCAGCGGTATTGCGAAATTGACTCATGATGCCGTTATTTTCGCGCGAAAATGGGGTGTTGGGCAAAAAGCCTGCGATCGTGCAGGAAACCCTTTACCTAACCCCCACATCTGCTTGCCACCGGGAAAAGATGCGGATTCGCAACCTTTATTGCGGCGGCAGCTCGCAACGGCAAAAGCCTGCACTTGCAGGCTTTTGAGAAGTCCGCGGCTATCCTATCGTTCCAAACGCAACGGTTCTTCTATTGTTTGCCGATTTCGTTTTTTCCCGGCGCCTCCCTTCCTGCCTGCCACATAAACGCCTCCGAGAATAATGAACAGCCCAAGCAGCATATTCCACTTGATTGCTTCGTTCAGTAAAAAGTATCCCCAGATCAGAGCGGTACACGGAACGAGATACGTCACCATGGTCGCAATTTCGGGGCTGCCTTTTTCCACAATATAATAGAAAAGAATATAAGCGATTCCCGATCCGAAAGCGCCGAGACCGATCATCATGCCGATATTGGTCGGCACAACTAGCTGCGAGAAAGCCGCCGGCTCGGCGAATAGGGCGACGCTGCCGCTGCCGAGCATGCAGCATAGCAGCGTTCCGAACGTGATTTGATACATGGAGAGCGCATGGCCGGAAATGAGGCGCTTGGAAAGCTGGGACCCGATCGCATAGCAGAAGGTGGCCCCGATCATGCAGACAAATCCCAATACATCTACCGAAACGACCGACCCTGGCGTGATGCCGAGCAATACGGCCATACCGACCGTGGCGACGGAAACGCCAATCCATTGGGCCTTGTTCGATACGCCGCGGAAAAACAAGATTCCGACTACGATCGTCCACACCGGCGTCGCGGCATTCAATATGGAGGCCATACTGCTCGACAACCGCGTCTCGCTGAATGCAATAAGGGCCCAAGGCATAGAAGTGTTGATCAGCGCCATCGTCGCCATCGGAATCCAAGGGATGGTGCGGAAGCCGAACGGTTTCCGCAGCGCCAACATAATCGCGGTAACGACCGCCAACCCGCAAGCGGACCGGAGAAACCCGATCGTCCAAGGCCCGAAATCATGCAATAACATTTTAATAAAATAAAAAGAGCCTCCCCAAATGAGGCTGAGCAAAATAAGCGCCAAAAATACGAAACGCGACAAAGTTCTTCCTTCTTCCTAGTTGTTATATTTACAATAATCCAATCTCTCTAGCTTTCGTCACCGCCTGGATTCTTCGTTTCACTTTCAGCTTGGCGTAAATATGCTTCACGTGAACTTTAATCGTATCGACCGTGACGAACAGCCCGTCGGCAATTTCTTGATTGGACAAGCCGGCGGCCAGCAGTTGCAGCACTTCCCGTTCCCGCTCGGTCAAGCTGACCCCGGCGGATAGCAAGGATGGCGGGCGAAACGCCGCAAGCGGTTGTCCGGCGGCATATTTAAGCGTCGCTACATAGATGAGCTGGGCGGCCAGCATCCGCACTACGCCTAATCGATCCGGCGCGAAGGCGCCCGGTGTGACGTTATTTTCAAGATATAACGCGCCTGCCCGCTCGCCCCGGACGAACAGCGGCAATCCGAGCACCGACTTCGGCCGGCGGCGGATCATGTACGGATCGCCAACGAACGGCCCTTGCCGGGCGGCATCGTGTAGATAGAGCGCTTCGGACGTCTCGATGACGCGGGCGATAAAGGCTTGGCATATCCCTTCGTATTCCGCAAGCGGCAGAGGCATTTCGCGCCCGGTTTGCGGCGTACGCTCCGATTCCGCTACCGCTTCCACCGCCAGTCCTCTGCCTGCGCATGTCACCAAGCATCCTCTCTGTGCGCCGGCATTCTCGATTAGGATATGAAGCAAGCTTTGGATCAACCGGTCCAAATCGTTCTCCTGGGAAAACGTTTGGGACGCTTTGAACACGGCCGCCAGGTCGAGGATTTGCGAATATCCCGGTTGGGAAGGAGCTTGATCGGCGGATACGTCCGCGGATAGAACCTCCGCCATCGACATTGCGGCGATTTCCGGCTCCGCCGCGGAAGCCGGCGAATGCTCGTCGACCGTGAACGGACGATCATGCTCTCCCGGTTCGAACCGAGGGTAAGAGCCCGTTCTTTCCCAATGGCGCAGGCCTCTCTCCAAATCCGCCGCCAGTCCGCGCGCGCTCTGGTAGCGCTCAGCGGGCGTTTTCGCCAGAAGCTTCATAATGAGATCCGCCAAGAATGGCGGCACATCGATCTGGTCACTCCGCAAAGGCAGCGGGGATTGGGCCAAATGGGCGTGAGCCCATTCCAGCGGCTCGCGCGCTTGAAACGGCAGCCGTCCGGCCAGCATCTCATAAAAGGTGATCCCGATCGAGTACAAATCCGTCCTGCCGTCGATCGTCCTCTCCGTTCTCCCCGTCCGTTCCGGAGCCATGTAAGGAGGGCTTCCCTCCATAAGCGGCATGCTAAAGTCCCGCTCCCCGCCGCCGGCCGTTCGCAATGCGTGTCCGAATCCGGTCAAATAGATGCGTTGCGACGCAGGTTCGACGACGATCGTATCCGGCCTGATATTCATATGTACGACGCCCTGTTCGTGCAGCAATTCCAGAACGCGGGCGGTGCGTATGGCAAGGGATAGAAAAGCGGGGATCGATACCCGGTGCGTACGATAATATGTCCGCAGCGTCACGCCGCCAATCCATTCGGAGACGAGAATCAGGCAATGCCCTTGACTGATAAGCGACAACGGCCGGATCACATGCGGCATGTTCAATTGGGTCAGCATTTGCTGTTCATGCAGCAATTTCGCATTTTCGAGCATGGTGCGATGCCCGTCCTTGACGATTTTCAACAAAACCCGGCGGGAATCGAGATCGGAATGCGCATAGCAAACTACGAAATGCGCATCATCCAATATGACTTCGTCTATTCGGTAACCAGGTACATTGATCATCAGACTCCGCTCCCGTCTATCCAACCGCAATTTTCAACATTCTAGCATCTATTATACAAAAAGGAAGTCCCGCATGTAAGAGAAAGAGACTTCCGCCGCCGAAACGGGGAAGTCTCATCAGATACTACGGTTGCTTTGCCGTGCCATTCCTGGATCATTCGATCGTAAGAACGACCTTGCCGCGCACATGTCCGGTCTCGACCTCGCGATGGGCGGCGGCGGCTTCATGCATCGGGAACGACTTCCAGATATGGATCTGCAGCTTGTCTTGAACGTATAACTCAATCAGTTCGGCAAGCCGGGCCGCCGACCGCTGGCTGCGGATGGCGCGCACGCCCAAACGCGGCGCGGCGTCGAAGCCGACGATCGTGCCGATCCGGCTCCTGTCGGCGACAAGTTCGACCGAGGCCGGCAGCGCCTCGCCGCCGATGGCGTCAAGGGCCGCATCCACGCCGCCCGGCGCAACGTCCCGCACGCGCTCGACGAGACCGTCTCCGTAAGCGACGGGAATGGCGCCGAGCGAACGCAAATAATCGTGATTGCGCTCGCTTGCCGTGCCGATGACCGTCGCTCCCCAGGCCCGGGCCAACTGCACCGCCACGGTGCCGACTCCGCCCGCGGCGGCGTGGATCAGCACGGTATCGCCTTGGCCGACGCCGAGTTCCCGCAGAGCGGTATGCGCGGTTTGCCCCGAGGCGCTCAAGACGCCCGCGACATCCCATGGCATCTCGCGCGGCTTCGATGCGATTTGGTCGGTGCCCACGACGACATATTCGGCATAACAAGCCAATACCGACCAGCCGATCACCTCGTTTCCGATTGCGAAATCGGACACCCCCTCGCCGACTTGATCGATGATACCGGCGAATTCGTTGCCGAGTATTTGCGGGAATTGCACCGGGAAACCGGTCCAACCGCCGCGCACTGCCGTATCAACCGGCTGCACCCCGGCGCTTTTCACCCGGACCCGAACTTGGCCCGGACCCGCCTGCGGATCGGCAAACTCCATCACTTGCATAACATCCGGCGTTCCGTACTTCGTAATTGCGACTGCTTTCATCGCGTTCAACTCCTCATATAGTATTTCTTGAAGGCAGTTTTGAGTTTACTTCCAGTCCCCTAGGGGACTGGCGGCCGCCTTCAAAATTTCCAGTTGATCTTTGAAAAATAAATTTGGGACTGGACTTTCCGGAATG
>NZ_CAKKLI010000051.1:0-36603 GCF_918697855.1 Paenibacillus sp. CECT 9249
GAAATCGCTACGAAAGCAGGAAAAAAGCTTTCGGCTCTGATTCAACGTCAACTCCAGCAATGGATTGCAACTTTACCCAGCTACATCAAGGCCTGTTTGCCCATTTCATGCTGCGAAAGTTGAGTAAATAAGTTTTGAGGCAACAATGTTTCTCTAGACCCACACAAACTTCATCGGATAATATAGAATTCAAGCATGATGATAGAGTTTGATGGAAAAGGATTGATTATGTTGCAGCCAACGAAAGTAGCCGGTTTATCTATTGTGAGCAATACGTTTGTCGTTTTGCTGAAACTTATTGTGGGAATCATTACCGGATCGGTCGCCGTTGTTTCCGAAGCGATTCACTCCTCGCTCGATTTGATGGCGTCCGTGATCGCATTTTTCTCGGTTCGAATTTCTTCCCGGCCGCCCGATAAGGAGCATCCGTACGGTCACGGCAAATTCGAGAACATTTCAGGCACGATTGAAACATTGCTTATTTTTGTTGCGGGAATATGGATTATATACGAATCCGTTCACAAGCTCCTTCACCCCGAACCGATCCGGCTGCCGATGTTGGGCGTGTCCGTTATGCTGATCGGAGCGGCTGTGAATTTCGTAGTCGGACGATACGTGAAAAAAACGGGCGAAAAAATTCAGTCCGTTGCGATGCGTTCCAACGCGTTGCATCTGTTGACCGATGTTTATTCGTCGTTAGGGGTCGCTGTGAGCTTGCTGCTGGTCAGTTTGACCGGCTGGCATATTCTCGATCCCCTGATCGGTATCGCGATAGCGCTGTATATTATGAAGGAAGCCGTATCGCTCGGAAAGGAGTCGTTCCTGCCTTTATTGGACACCCGATTGTCCAAAGAAGAGGAGGGCCGCATCCGGCATATTATCGATTCTTACAGCAACGAGTTTATCGAGTATCACGATCTGAGAACGAGAAGGTCCGGGCCCGAAGAATATATCGATTTCCACTTGGTCGTTCCGTCCGATATTAATGTTGAAACGGCGCATCATCTATGCGACCGCATCGAGAAGGATATTCAAGAGGTGCTCCATCGGCCTAAAGTATTTATTCATATCGAACCGGAGCATGAAAGGAAATACACGAAACCCCTCAAGCAATCGCAGTAACGATTTATGAGTATTCGCCTGGTATGGGAAATAAATACATGAATCATGGTGAATAAATAATGTATTTGTACAAATCCTAACTTACAAATACCACCTAAACATACCAAGGAGGATATATATCATGAAAAAAGCATTGTTTTGTTTCGCGGCCGCTATGTTGCTGACGGTTAGCGTTGCTTTTTCGGCTAGCGCACAAACCGTTGCAACGACGGGTACGACGACGACAGGCGTCGGCACCACTACGACCAATTACGGCACGACCACAAACGGAGTAGGCGGTTACCGTACTTACGATTCCGGCTTCGATAACGCTGGAGTGACGAGAACGGGCAACAACGTAGGGCAAAGAATGACTAATTACAACGGCGTAACGACAGGAACGACCAATTACCGCGCCTATAATACGGGAACGAACGGCGGCAACTGGGGATGGCTGGGGCTGCTCGGTTTGATCGGTTTGGCCGGCATGATGGGCAGAAACAGAAATCCACAATCGTAAACTCATAAGCAAGAAAGATCGCTTCACCGGCCTTAAGAGGCTTGGGGGAGCGATCTTTTTTGTGCCGCAAAAAAAGCCCCGGCGACGGGACTTTGAGCTTACGGCCGTAAAATAATTCGGGCGCCCCTTTCGGAGCGCCCATCATGGGAGAGGAGAAACCGGACGAAGAACTTATGGGGAAACGTAAGTCTTCTCCGCGGTTGTCTACGACATTCGATGATGTCGATAATTTAAGTATTGCCCATCTTGTCGGAATTATACATTCGGGGAAATATTGTAATAATAACGACATGAAAAGGAAAAGATCAGCTTGCCGGCCGATTGCGCCAGTCTTGGCATCGGACGGCTCAAGTGGTACGATAACATAAGCGATCATAATGTTGGGAAATGCAGCAAAGCGGGGGAACTTCATTGAGAGTAATTTCAGGCAAGGCGAAAGGCCGTCCGTTAAAAGCGGTGCCCGGCATGGGCACGAGGCCGACGACGGATAAAGTGAAGGAAGCGATTTTTAGCATGATCGGTCCTTATTTTGAAGGAGGGGCCGCGCTCGATTTATTCGCGGGGACGGGAGGACTCGGGATCGAAGCTTTAAGCCGGGGGATGGAGCGCGCCGTCTTTATTGATAAAGATCCGAAAAGCGTCGAGGCGATCCGGCACAACTTGCGCGCCGCGAATTTGGCCGAGCAGGCGGAAGTATACCGCAATGACGCCGTACGGGCGCTTAAGGCGCTCGAGAAGCGCAATGCCGCATTCGATCTTATTTTCCTCGATCCTCCTTACCGTATGAAGGATATGGACGAATTAATGATATCGATGGCGCAAAAAAAATTGGTTCGCGAAGGAGCGACCGTTCTTGTCGAATTCGATGCGGAGCATCATTATCCCGAGACGTTCGACGCGTTCCGCTGCGTCAAGCTTTCAACTTACGGGGACACGAAGGTGGCCGTATATTGCTATCTCGCTTCCCAAGACTAGGCGCTTGCTTCCGAAGCGAGTTTTGTTCGCGCAAACCAAAGAAGTAACGCTCACAAAACAAAGCGTATGCTTCCGAAGCAAGTTTTGTTCGCGCAAACCAAAGAAGTAACGCTCACAAAACAAAGCGTATGCTTCCGAAGCAAGTTTTGTTCGCAGCAAATCAAAGAAGTAACGCTCACAAAACTCTAAGGGGGAGCCAACATGACCGAACAAACAAAACGGACGCCGAGAGTAGCCGTCTACCCGGGCAGCTTCGATCCGGTAACCCAAGGACATATGGATATTATTCAACGCGCGGCGAAGCATTTCGATAAACTGATCGTCGCTATACTTAACAATACGAGCAAAAACCCGCTTTTTACGGTGGAGGAGCGGAAACATCTGCTGATGGAGGTTACGGCGCATTTGCCTAACGTTGAAGTGGACAGCTTCCGCGATTTGCTGGTGAACTATATGCGAACAAAACAAGCGCATGTCATTGTGCGGGGAATCCGCTCGGTAACCGATTTTGAATATGAGCTTCAGATGGCGTCGACCAATCATAAATTAGATGGAGATATCGAAACGATATTTATGATGACCAACCCGAAATATTCTTACTTAAGCTCGAGCATCGTGAAGGAAGTCGCGCAATTTGGCGGCCCCGTCAACGATCTGGTTCCTCCGGTGGTGGAGCGGGCGCTGCGCGGGAAGTACGCCGGCAAGGAGCACTAGCGTTGCATCGTAAAAGGATGCGGATTCGAGTTTATGGAAGTTGTTATGCGCGATTGGGCCGCAACTGGCCGTGTCGAATACCAGTTCCTGCAAAACATGCATGTATTCCCCCAACCAAACAGGAAATGAGGGAAAAAGCCGGCGATTCGCGCTGTGTGCGCTAACGAAACGCAAACACGCTAATAGCCTGTAAATCACCTTGATGCTCGTGTAACGAAACTAAAACACGCTAATGAAGGGGAAAAGGCGGCAAAATCGCCGATTTTCAATGAATAGCGATATGTGCTTTCGTTAGAATGGGATTGCCTTCGAATAGCGAAGTATCCCCTTGGGACTCCGTCCCCAAACCACCCATGCTCCGTTTACGGTTTGCGGGGACGAAACGCGGCGATGGCGGCCGAAAGAACGATCATCAAGCTTAACAGCAAAATAAGCCATAGCAGCAGCGCGTAAGGCTGGACGGTCGTTAATGCGCGAAACAGCGATTCGACAAGCGGAGCGGACGCCTCCCGGGAAGCATCCCCATTCTGCGGCGCGTACAATGTGGCGAGCGCCCGAACGTTGCCTCCTACAAGACGTTGCAGCGGCTGCCATAACGCGAAGGTAAGGACGAACGCGACCGCGGCGTGCAGCAGCCGCGCGCCGAGAAAAGAAGCGTAGCTTAAATCCGTCGCGCGCGTAAT
This sequence comes from Paenibacillus sp. CECT 9249, assembly GCF_918697855.1. NCBI lineage: Bacteria > Bacillati > Bacillota > Bacilli > Caryophanales > Paenibacillaceae > Paenibacillus > Paenibacillus sp. CECT 9249. The sequence continues at coordinate 3,994 of NZ_CAKKLI010000051.1, forward strand.
GCTGCGAACTTGCAAGTGCGCGCTAATGCCGCTCCAAGCGAGAATGGCGCCGAGAAAGGCCATTTGCCACATTTGCGACGCGAACGGAGCGGTGCTGACGGCATGGGCGCCGAGATTGATTTCAAAAAAGCCGTTGATCCCATAACGGCTCATTTCCTGAGGCACGGCGAGACGTACGACTTGAATGACGACGGAAAATATCATCATATACCCGCCGACCATCAGCAAGGTTTGAACGGCGGAGCCGACCGCTTCTCCGAGCAGTTTGCCGAAGCTGCGCCCGTCTTGGCGGTGCGCGTCCCGCATCGCCGCGATCATGCGCCGGACGCGGGCGAACATCCCGCCTGTCACAGAGGCGTAACGAGCCGGGGCGGCTCGCTCCGGCGCCGGTTCAGGCGCCGGCGGGGCGAACCAGCGCAGCAGCAAACCGGTAATGACGATCGACGACCAATGAACGATCGCGATCATGAGACCGAGTTCCGCCTGATGCAGAAAGCCGACGCCGACAACGACAATCATAAAAACCGGATTGCTGACATGGGACAATGCGAGCAGCCTTTGCGCCTCCTGCCGGCTGAGCGCTTTCTGCTGCCTCAGCTTGACGGCGGCGACCGCGCCGGCGGGATAACCCGCGGTCCAGCCGAGCGACATCGCCCAGCCTCCGACACCGGGGATGCGAAACAATACCCGCAGCAGCGGGTCGATTAAAACGCCCAAGGCATGAACCCAGCCGAAGGCGATCAAAATTTCCGACAACACGAGAAATGGCAGCAAGGCGGGAAAAACAAGTTTCCACCAAATGGATAACCCTTGAAGCGAAGCTTGAAACGCTTGGTCGGGGTACAGGACGATACAAACGACAAGCAATACAGCGCTAAAACCCATAATGACCGTGACGATCGGACTGTCGTGCCGATTGATTGCGCCGAACATATTCTTCACCTCTTCGCATAGACATACGCAATAGTACATGTCTACGCGGACAGGCGTACGTTTAGACCTGCCGAAGAAGACGGGGTTCGAAAAGTCGAACGGCGGATTTTTTGCATAGCCTCTTAAGGAAGGAGCGACCGAAAGACCGATGGGGAAACAATATGCGAATAGAAGCGGCATGAAGCTGCTTCTCTATATTTTCGGCATCGTCGTAGCAGCTTATATTCTCGTCTTTATGCCGACGCCTTATGTTATCTACGAGCCGGGCAGCGCCGAGGAAATTCGGCCGATGGTATCCATCCCGTCCGCGGACACGACGGAGAACGGCGCATTTATGCTGACGACCGTATTGCGGAAAAACGCGAATATCGTCTCGATCGTGGCGTCGACCTTCGACGCGAACGCGCAAATTTCCAAAAATAATTTGGCCGGCCGCTCGGAAAAAGAATACGCGACAGAGCAATTGATCAACATGAGCGATTCGCAATCGAACGCGATGATGGCGGCCTATACGCATGCGAACGTGCCGTTTCAGGTCGTTACCGATAAGCTGGTCGTTATATACAACATCCCCGAGTTGGAAACGCATAACGATTTTCAGTCCGGGGACGAAATTTTGAGCGTAAACGGCGTGAAGATCGAAAAGTACGAAGATATGGCTTACGCGCTGCAAAACAACCGTGTCGGAGATACGATCCGGTCTACCGTACTGCGCAAAGGCAAAGAAACGGTCGTCTCAGCCCAGTTGATCGAAATCAAAGATCCCGAAGGGAAGTCGCGGGCGGCGCTTGGGCTTCGGCTCGGCATCGTGCAAAAAGTGAAAGCGGACGATCCGTCCAAGCAAATTACGTTTTCGGCCGGCGATATCGGGGGGCCTTCTGCGGGACTGATGTTTACATTGGAAATTTATAATCAATTGACTGCGGGAGATTTGAGCAAAGGCTACCGGATCGCCGGCACGGGAACGGTGACGCCGAGCGGATCGGTAGGCATTATCGGCGGGGTTCAGCATAAAATCGTCGCGGCGGACCGCCAGCGGGCCGATATCTTTTTCGTGCCGCAAGACAATTACGCCGAAGCGAAGCGGAAATGGGAGCAGATCAAATCGTCGATGCAACTCGTTCCCGTCAAAACGGTGGATGAGGCGCTGGACTATTTGACGCAGCTCCCGGACAAAGATTAGCGGCGGAGCGGAGGTTCGTAATAGTCGCGGAACAATGCGCGCGGCGAAGAGGCGGCGGTTGCGGCGGCGTACACGGAGGAGGCGCGCAAATCGAGCGCGAACAAAGGATCGGCTCCGGTCCTGTTCGCATATTGCGCCGCATTCGTCACGACCGGCACTTTCGCCGTCTTTTTCATGCGCTTTAACAGCTCTTGTCCTTGGCGGGAAAAGCCGAGGACGCGCAAATAGCCGGCGCCTTGCCGCAACTTGTCGGGCGTCAGAAGCCGTTTCGGATGCTGCAGCAAAATATGGGTCAAGGTGCGCTGCAGCTTCGTATGCGTATACCTTTTCGTTTTGAGCGCGGCCAGCAGCGCAGCGACGCTGACGGAAGGCAATAGGGGCAGCGCCTGCTTGATGCGGTGCTCCAAGCCTTCGTTCACCTCATGCAGCCCGGCCAATTCCGCGGCGGATCGCGCCAGCAAGCTGTGGAACAACGGGCCTGCGAACGCTTCCCAGCCGATGCCCCCGCGTCCGGCCGCGATTTCCCGCCGCAGTATGCGGTAGGCCTCTTCCGGCATGTACGGCCGTACCGGCTCCGGATCGCCGCCGGCCATTCGTTTGCGGATCGCGGTCGCGCTGGCAATATGCGCGTCGGTAAAGCGCTCTTCGCCGTATCCCGCCTTCACGCGGGCTACCGTATACGGTTCGATCGCGCTCCGAAGCCGTTCCAGCGCGATCAAATAATGAAGCCCTAGCGTATTGTTGGGCTGGGCGAGCAGCGCGGACAGATCGGCGGCGTCGACAACGCCGGAAGCGCTTGCGGCCGCATACGCGGCGACCGCCGCGGCGAAGGCGGTCGGGTAGCTGGCGCCGCGCTTCAGCTCGGCCCGGACGAGCTCGCGCAAGCCCGGCGGCTCGTCGCGGAGCAGCTTGGCGAGAGCGCGCAACTGCGTCAGCTCGCCGCACTCGCTGCCGAAGCATAGCGCGTCGACGACGCCGGTCGCATCGAGCGCGCGGACGGCGCCGTAGGCGAACCATTCCGCCGGCTGCACGGCATAGGCGACCGGCAGCTCGAGCACGAGATCGACGCCCATGGCGAGCGCCATCTCCGCGCGCGCCCATTTGTCGACGATCGCCGGTTCGCCGCGCTGCAGAAAGTGGCCGCTCATGATCGCGACTACGGCGCCCGCGCCGGTTTGTTCTTTCGATTGATGGAAATGATAAACATGTCCGTTATGCAGCGGATTGTATTCGACAATGATTCCGACCGTTCTCAACACCCACAAATCCTTTCGTTTCGGTTCATATCTTACTATATCACGGCGATAATAAGGTTGACAAAAGCGCAACTGAATCGCTATAATAATCTTTGTTTGTTTGGAGTGATGATATGCATTTTCATTTTCGCGAAATCGGCAAAGGAAAGACCGCCGAATTTCATCAAACGATCGATGTCAATCACATTATCGAAGGCCGGAACGACATTACGTCGATCAGCCCGCTGCGGGTCGACCTGCAGGCGAGCCCCGCGCCGGAGTCTGTGGTCGACGTTCGCGGGGAATTGCACGTTCGGATGGATCTGAACTGTTCCCGCTGTTTGGCTCCGCTCACCGAAACATACGTCATTCCGTTCCACGAACAGTTTAAACAAATGGAGAATCCAGCCGAGGCCGACGAAGACGAAGAATTGATCTTCGTATCCGAAGATCAGGTCGATATCAAGCCGTATGTGGAAGAAACATTGTACATGAATCTTCCTTACGTTCCGTTGTGCGGCGAGGATTGCAAAGGTTTATGCCCGACTTGCGGGCAAAATTTGAACGAACAAGCCTGTAGCTGTTCAAACGAGCGAATCGACCCGCGGCTTGCGGGACTGAAAGATTTTTTCAAATCTCAAAAGTGACGATTGCGAAAACATCCGGAATTATAGTAAGGAGGTGGGAACATGGCAGTACCTCAAAGAAGAACGTCCAAAACGCGTCGCGACAAACGTCGCACTCACTTTAAATTGGCGGTGCCTGGAATGGTAAAATGCGAGCAATGCGGCGAATTGAAGCTTGCTCACCACGTCTGCAAAGTTTGCGGAACATACAAATCTAGAGAAATCATTAGCCAATAATGCGCTTAAGTAGTACTTCATCTATGGTGGAGTGCTATTTTTTTGCCGTAATGAAGGCGTTGGGGCGCGGGATGGCTGCGGCAATGATGCGAATATTGTAAGGAATACAACATACTCAGGGGCGCAAAGCCGGAATTGGCCGCATAGGATCCATTGCAAGCGTTGAAGAGCGGGCGCTCACTTCGATGAACTCTCGTTGGGAGTTTTTTTGTTTGTTTTTTGAGCGATTATTTAATATACTTAGCACTAGTACCAGGTTCTAGATACCGGTGAACAAGGAACGGGTCAATAACGGCCGGTCGCGCCGATGGATAGAGATGGACGAAGCGGTTAAAACGAACGACTTGAAATACATATTGCGATTCAAGATTTTGAATACGGCTGGAAAGGTGGTGCGGGACATCGAACGTTTACCCAAAAGACAACGGCAGCAATTATTAGTCAAAATCATAGAAGACAATCCGTTCGTAACCGACCAGGAGCTCACCCGGCAGTTGAAAGTAAGCATTCAGACGGTACGGCTCGACCGGATGGAACTGGGCATACCGGAGCTGAGGGAACGGCTGAAATTGATGGCCGAGCGCTCGTACGATTCCGTACGCTCGCTGCCGCTGCACGAAATCATCGGAGATATTATCGATCTGCAGCTTGACCGCAGCGGCATTTCCATCTTTGAAATAAGGGAGGAGCATGTATTCTCCCGTACGCATATCGCGCGCGGCCATCATGTATTCGCGCAGGCGAATTCGCTCGCCGTCGCCGTCATTAACGAGGAAATCGCCTTGACCGCTTCCGCGGATATCCGGTTTATACGTCCGGTTCATCTCGGCGAAAAATGCATCGCCAAGGCGTATGTGCGCTCCATATCCGGTCAAAGAGGGAAAGCGAAAGTCGAAGTATTTACGTATGTGGGGGAAGAGATGGTTTTTCAAGGAAATTTTGTTATCTATCGTTCCGGCAACGAAGCGGGCAGCGAAGGAGTGAACCAGGAATGAGGATTGCCATTGACGCGATGGGCGGCGATCACGCGCCGGTCAGCAATGTGGAAGGCGCGATCGCGGCCGCGCAGTTATGGACAGACACGGAGATCATTCTGGTCGGGGACGAAGCCGAGTTGGAACGGCTCTTGGCGGAAAGAACGAAACCCGCGAACGTTCGGGTGCATCACAGCTCGGAAGTCATCCTCGCCGACGACGAGCCGGTTAAGGCGGTGCGGCGCAAGAAGGACGCTTCCATGGTCGTTGCCGGCCGGCTTGTCAAGGAGAAACAGGCGGAGGCGATGATATCGGCCGGCAATACCGGCGCGCTCATGGCAACGGGATTGCTCGTGGTCGGCCGGATGAAAGGAATCGAGCGCCCCGCGCTCGCGCCGATCATTCCGACGATGAACGATCAAGGCGTGCTGGCGCTCGATCTGGGCGCGAATATGGATGCGAAGCCGGAGCATTTGCTGCAATACGCCATCATGGGGAGCATTTACCGGGAAAAAGTATATGGCGTGAAAAACCCGCGCGTCGGCTTGCTCAACGTAGGAACGGAAGCGATGAAAGGCAACGAACTGACGAAAGAAACGTATCCTTTACTGGAACAGGCGCCGATCCGCTTTATCGGCAACGTCGAATCCCGCGACGTATTGAACGGGAACTGCGACGTGCTCGTATGCGACGGATTCGTCGGCAATATTTTACTGAAATCGCTCGAGGGGACGGCGGGGGCGCTATTTTCCGTATTGAAACAGGAATTTACCCGTTCCTGGCTGACAAAGCTGGCCGCCTCGATTTTAATGCCGGGCTTGAAACGGCTCCGCAGCAAAATGGATTATAAGGAACACGGCGGCGCACCGCTTCTAGGTCTTGATGGGATCGTCATTAAAGCGCACGGCTCTTCCGACGCCACCGCCGTTCAAAATGCGGTTCGCCAGGCGAGAGCCGCCATACGGAACAATTTCATCGAAACGATCTCATCGGAAATTAGCGGGAAGTGAGTTGTTGAACATTATGACATTACGTTCGGTTGGAATATTGGGAACAGGAAAATATGTGCCGGATCGCGTGCTGACGAATGCGGATTTGGAAAAGATGGTGGACACGAACGACGAATGGATCGTGTCCCGCACCGGCATGAAGGAACGCCGGATCGCCGCGCCGGATCAGGCAACCTCGGATTTGGCTTTTCATGCGGCGCAAGCGGCGCTGCGCTCGGCGGGCATTACGGCCGAACAGCTTGATCTGATTATCGTGGCGACGATTACGCCCGATATGGCTTTTCCTTCGACCGCTTGCATTTTGCAGGATCGTTTGGGGGCGAAGAAAGCGGCCGCCTTCGATTTGTCGGCGGCGTGCTCCGGCTTCATATACGGTCTGGCGACGGCGAACAATTTTATCGCCACAGGCATGTATGAATATGTGCTCGTTATCGGCGCGGACTGCTTGTCCCGCATAACGGACTATACGGATCGCAATACATGCGTATTATTCGGCGACGGCGCGGGCGCTGCCGTGCTTGGCGCGGTGCCGGAAGGCCGCGGTTTCCGGTCGTTCGAACTCGGCGCGGACGGCTCCGGCGGGGAATTGCTCAATTTGAAGGGCGGCGGCTCGCGGATGCCTGCTTCGATCGAATCGGTGGAAGGACGGAATCATTATATTTATATGGCAGGCAGCGAAGTGTTCAAATTTGCCGTGCGCATTATGGGGAATGCGGCGGAAGAAGCGTTGAAGAAAGCGGGAATGACGAAAGAAGATATCAATCTGCTTATTCCGCATCAAGCGAACAATCGCATTATTCAAGCGTCCTTGTCCCGGCTTAATCTTCCGGAAGAGAAATGCATGATTAATTTGCCGAAATACGCCAATACGTCGGCGGCATCCATTCCGCTGGCGCTCGCGGAAGCGGCGGAGGAAGGCCGGATGCGGGAAGGAGATTGCGTTGTGCTTGTCGGCTTCGGCGGAGGCTTGACCTGGGGCGCTTCGGTAATAATTTGGTAGGTACTATACACGGCATTAGTATAATAGACAGTAATGAAAGGGGAGTTCACAATGGGGAAAATCGCCTTTGTATTTCCCGGACAAGGGGCTCAGGCGGTTGGCATGGGCAAGGACGTCTATGCCGCCGTCCCGGCTTCCCGCCGCATATTCGACCTTGCGGACGAAACGCTCGGTTTCCCGCTTACGGAAATCGCCTTCGGCGGACCTGACGAACAATTAAAACAAACGGTCAATACCCAGCCGGCGTTATTGACGACGAGCGTGGCATTCTATGAAGCGTTCAAGGAAAAGGGCGTGCGCCCCGATTTCGTTGCGGGGCACAGCTTGGGCGAATACAGCGCCCTGGTCGCAGCCGGAGCGATTTCGTTCGAACAAGCGGTTGCGACCGTGCGCGCCCGCGGCCAATTTATGGAGGAGGCGGTGCCGGGCGGACAAGGCGCGATGGCGGCCGCACTCGGCGCGGAGCGGGAAGCGCTCCGATCGCTATGCGAAGCGATATCGGCGGAGACGGGCCTCGTCGAGCTTGCAAACGTCAACTGCCCGGGACAAATCGTCGTATCGGGCAGCAAAGAAGGCGTGGAAGCGGTCGTTCAGCGCGGCAAAGAAGCGGGGGCGAAGCGCGTCATTCCGCTGGAGGTGAGCGGACCGTTCCATTCTTCGCTCATGAAGCCCGCTGCCGAGCGGCTTGCGCAAACGCTGCAGAACGTTGCGTTGCAGAACGCGGCGATTCCTGTCGTCGCGAACGTTACCGCCCGGCCGGTTGCCGAAGCGGAACAAATCCGCGAATTGCTTGTCCGGCAAGTATATTCCCCTGTCCTTTGGGAAGACAGTATACAGTGGTTGCTTGAACAAGGGACGGATACGTTTGTCGAAATCGGATCGGGCACGGTGCTTGCCGGTCTGATCAAAAAAATCGACAAATCGGCGCGCATCGTATCGATCAACAGCCTGGATGCGCTGCAAGCTTTCGCATGATCGTTTCAGCATGATAGAATGAGAAGACATTTTGGCAGGGAGGGAATTCGATGTCGAACTTATCCGGCGCGCTGCATGGCAAGTCGGCGCTCGTTACCGGCGCTTCGCGCGGAATCGGGCGGGAAATCGCATTCACGCTCGCTGAAGCGGGGGCGGACGTCGCCGTGAATTACAGCGGCAGCGAGGCGGCCGCAGCGGCCGTCGTCGAGCAAATTGAGGCGATGGGCCGCAAGGCGTTCGCAGTGAAGGCGAACGTCGGCAAAAGCGCCGAAGCCGAGGCGATGGTCAAACAAGTGCTTGACCAATTCGGGAAATTGGATATATTAGTGAATAATGCAGGCATTACAAGAGATAATTTAATTATGCGTATGAAGGAAGAAGAGTTCGATCAAGTGATCGAAACGAATTTGAAGGGCGTATTCAATTGCGTGAAAGCAGTAACCCGCCCGATGATGAAGCAACGTTCCGGCCGAATCGTCAACATCTCGTCGGTCGTCGGCGTACTGGGAAATCCCGGGCAAGCGAACTACGTCGCGGCGAAAGCGGGCGTCATCGGACTGACGAAGGCGTCCGCGCGCGAGCTCGCTTCGCGCGGAATTACCGTCAATTGCGTCGCTCCGGGCTTTATCGAAACCGATATGACCGATCAACTGCCGGAAGAAATACGGAGCGGACTTTTATCGCAAATTCCGTTGTCGCGTCTCGGCCAGCCGAAAGATATCGCCAAAGCCGTCCTTTTTCTCGTATCCGACGACGCCGCGTATATGACGGGACAGACGATTCACGTTGACGGCGGCATGTATATGTAATTCGAATCGGCGAACTCGTTGAACATATTTTTGCAGCCGGATTGTATGGTAATTTAATTCGAATTCTCGTATAATACCAAAGAGGAGGTGAACCGGATGTCCGATGTATTGGAACGCGTAAAGCGCATTGTTGTCGATCGTTTAGGCGTTGACGAGGCTGAAGTTACACTGGAAGCATCTTTCAAAGATGATCTTGGCGCTGATTCTCTCGATGTCGTTGAATTGGTGATGGAATTGGAAGATGAGTTTGATATGGAAATCTCTGATGAAGATGCGGAGAAAATCACAACTGTAGGTGAAGTTGTAAATTACATACAATCTCATACCTAATTTTCCGAAAGCAGGCATTGCTTTGGAAACAGGCATACAGTTAGTAAAAGTCCCGTTGCAAAAAACGGGACTTCTCCTTTCATCATTCGTTCCATTCGGGATTCATGAATGCAATCATTATTCTTGCGAATTGCAATCTATATAGAGGTGATTTTGTTTGAGGCAAAGAGTTGTTGTGACCGGAATGGGAATAATGACATCGCTCGGCGCAGACTTGGACACGCTATGGAATAATCTGATGGCGGGAAAATCGGGGGTTTCCTCGATCGATTCGTTCGATGTCGGCGAATATCCGACGCAAATTGCGGCATCCATTAAAGATTTCAATCCGGATGAATATATCGATAAGAAAGAAGCGCGTCGCATGGACCGCTTCGTGCAATTTGCCGTAGCGGCAAGCAAGAAGGCGTTGGAAGACGCCAAATTGAATATTGCGGAGGATGCGGACCCGGAACGCGTCGGCGTCATGATCGGTTCGGGGATCGGGGGTCTCGGAACATGGGAAGACCAGCATAATGTTTTGCTGCAAAAAGGCCCGAAACGGGTTAGCCCGTTTTTTATTCCGATGATGATCGCCAATATGGCGTCCGGACAAGTGTCGATGCTATTCGGCGCCAAAGGCCCGAACAGTACCGCCGTTACCGCCTGCGCGACCGGGACGCATTCGATCGGCGATTCGTACAAGCTGATTCAACGCGGCGACGCGGACATTATGATATGCGGCGGCGCGGAAGCGACGATTCGGCCGACGGGAATGGCCGGCTTTTGCGCGATGCGCGCCATGTCTACGCGCAATGACGAGCCGGAGAAGGCGAGCCGCCCGTTCGACATCGACCGCGACGGCTTCGTGATGGGAGAGGGCGCGGGCATTCTTGTGCTCGAATCGCTGGAGCACGCGCTCAAGCGCGGAGCGGCGATATACGGCGAAGTGATCGGCTACGGCATGAGCGGCGACGCGCATCATATGACCGATCCGGATCCGGACGGCGCGGCGCGCTGCATGAGCAAGGCGATGAAGGACGCGGGCATCGATCCGTCGGAAGTCGATTATATTAACGCGCACGGCACAAGCACGCCGATCGGCGATAAGTCCGAGACGCAAGCGATCAAGATCGCGCTCGGCGACCATGCTTATCATGTAGCCGTCAGTTCGACCAAATCGATGACAGGCCATTTGCTCGGCGCGGCCGGCGGCGTGGAAGCCGTCATATGCGGTTTGGCGATCAAGCACGGAATGATTCCGCCGACGATCAACATCGACAATCAAGATCCGGAGTGCGACTTGGATTACGTGCCGAACGTGCCTCGTCAAGCGGACTTGAAGGTGGTTATGTCGAATTCGTTCGGTTTTGGCGGCCATAATGCAACGATTGTATTGAAGAAATACGAAGCATAAGGGGACAGTTTTTTTGAGCGCGGATTTGAAGCGGTTACAGCAGAAATTGAATATTTCATTTAAAAACCGCCAACTGCTGAAGCAAGCGTTCACGCATGCTTCCTATGTCAACGAGCACCGGTTCAGCGGCGGTCAGGACAACGAACGCCTTGAATTTCTCGGCGACGCGGTTTTGGAGCTGGCGGTGTCCGAATTTTTGTTCGGCCTTTATCCGAATCGTCCGGAAGGGGAACTGACGAAGCTTCGTGCGGCGATCGTATGCGAGCCTTCGCTCGTCAAATTTGCGGAAGCGCTGGAATTCGGGCAGTACGTTCTGCTCGGCAAGGGGGAGGAATTGACGGGCGGGCGAAGCCGGCCGGCCCTGCTCGCCGATGTGTTCGAATCTTTCATCGGAGCGCTTTATTTGGACCAAGGGTTCGATGTCGTCCGTACATTTCTTAGAGCGCATGTGTTCGAGCAAATTACGCAAGACGGCAAACTGCAAATTAACGATTATAAAACAAGACTGCAGGAGCTGGCCCAACATCAGGGCTTGGGCGGATTGGAATACCGGATCGTCGAAGAACGGGGTCCCGCGCATGAGCGCGAATTCGTCTCCGAAGTATATATGGGGGAAGATTGCTTGGGACGCGGCAGCGGAAGGTCGAAGAAAGAAGCGGAACAGCAGGCGGCCGCCCGCGCGCTTCACCGATTGGGCGCCGGTTCGGAACCGAAATCGAAATAAGGCAATAGACATAACCGGAAGCGGACGGTTGGCCGACTTCCGGTTTTTCTATGGGAATAATGCGCGGTAGGTACGTTGCCGAAGGCGCGGCAGCGGGGCGCAAAAGCCTGGCAAAAGCGAGTTCAGTATTTGCGGCGGTTGTGTTAAAATAGGCTTTGAGGTGAGACGATGTTTTTGAAGCGGATTGAATTGTCCGGCTTTAAATCTTTTGCGGATCGGACGGAGCTGGAGTTTGTGCAAGGCATTACGGCTGTCGTCGGGCCGAACGGAAGCGGCAAGAGCAATATTTCGGACGGAATCCGCTGGGTTCTGGGCGAACAAAGCGCGAGATCGCTTCGCGGCGGCAAAATGGAAGATGTTATTTTCGCGGGCAGCGACGCGCGCAAAGCCGTTAATTTCGGCGAAGTGTCGCTTACGCTCGATAACGGCGACCAGGCTTTGCCGCTCGATTTCAGCGAGGTGACGGTAACGCGCCGCGTTCATCGCAGCGGGGAAAGCGAATATTTTATTAACAAACAGTCTTGCCGCTTAAAGGATATAACGGAATTGTTTATGGATACGGGAATCGGTAAGGAAGCTTATTCGATTATCGGGCAAGGGCGCATCGAGGAAATTTTAAGCACCCGCTCGGAAGATCGCCGAGGCATCTTTGAAGAAGCGTCGGGAATTGTAAAATATAAATCCCGCAAAAAGGACGCGAACAAGAAGCTGGATGAAACCGAACAAAATTTGCTGCGCATTCACGATCTGGTCAGCGAACTGGAGGATCAAATCGAGCCTTTGCGCGAACAATCGGAGAAGGCGGTTCGATATAAATCGCTGCGCGAGCAATTGAAAACGAAAGAAATTTCCATGTACGTTCATCAAATCGAACAAATTCATCGTTCATGGACGGAAGCGAGCGACAAGCTTTCGCAGCTGCAGCAATCCCAGTTGGAGCTGTCTACCGTCGTAAGCCGGCATGACGCGCATTTGGAGACGCACCGGATCGAGATGCGGAAGCTGGAAGCGGAATTGGAACAATTGCAGGAAAAACTGCTGCATTACAGCGAAGAATTCGAGAAATGCGAAGGCTATGGCGAAGTATTGAAAGAGCGCAGCAAAAACTTGGCGCAGAACGACCGGCAGTTGAAGGAAACGCTCGAATCGAACGAGAGCCGCCTTCGGGACAAACGGGCGGAGACGGACGGTTACCGGAGCCAATTGAACGAAGTCGAAAGCCAGCTCGCTCGGTTGACGGCTCATTTGCGCGAGGAAGAATCCCGGTTGCTCGGAGTGGCCGGCGGGACGAGCAATGCGCCGGAGGAAACGCTGAAGGGCGAATTGCTCGATTTGATGAACCGAATGGCCGGACTGCGCAATGAAATTCGTTATGCGGATCAGCAGAAGGAAGGGCTGGCGCGGCGTACGGACAGGCTGAAGGAAGAGCAGGCGAAATGGCGCGAGCAGAAGGCGCTTTGCGACAAGCGGGAAGCCGAATTGGCCGCGCAAATGCAGGAAGCTGCCGCCGCCATCGGGGCGGTTCGCAACCGGTATATGGAAGAAAGCGATAACTATAAGAAGTTGCAAGGGCTGCTCGATGAAACGCAACTGACGGCGCGCAAATGGGAGCAGAAGCTCGATTCGCTCGTCTCGCGGCGCGATACGATGAAAGAGCTGCAGAACGATTTCGACGGTTTTATTCTTGGCGTGAAGGAAGTGCTGAAAGCGTCCCGCAAGAAGGACGGTTCCGGATTGCGCGGAGTGCACGGTGCCGTCGCCGAGCTGATCCGGGTGCCGGAACGGCTGGAAACGGCGGTGGAAACGGCGCTCGGCGCTTCGATGCAGCATATTGTCATGGAGAACGAAGCGGTGTCGCGCGAGGCGATCGCCTTCTTGAAGAAGCGCCAGCTCGGACGGGCGACGTTTCTGCCGCTTGACGTCATTCGCGGACGCTCCATCTCGGAGAGCGATAAACGGGCGATCGAAGGGGCCGAAGGCTTTGTCGGCATTGCCGCCGACTTGATCGGCTACGAGCCCGCTTACGCGAATATCGTCGGCAGCTTGCTCGGGTCCGTCGTCATCGCGCAAACGTTGGAACAGGCGAACAAGATCGCGGCCAAGTGCCAATACCGTTTCCGCGTCGTCACGTTGGACGGGGACGTTGTGAACGCCGGCGGATCGATGACAGGCGGGAGCGTGCATAAGAAGAGCACAAGCTTGCTCGGCAGACAGCGGCAAATCGATCAGATCGACGGGGAAATCAAGCAAACGCAGGAGCAATTGGACAAGCTGCTTCATAGTATACGCGATTTGAAACAGCGGCTTGCCGCAGCGGCGAAGCAAATCGAGACCTTGCGCGAGCAGGGCGAACAAAACCGGTTGCAAGAGCAGCAGATCGCGGCGGAACGCAAACAAGCGGAACTGGATGCGCGGCGGCTGTCGGAGCAATTCGAGATGTTCGAGCATGACCGGATTAGCTGCGAGCAGGAACTCGAAGCATTGAACGCCGCGCGCGAGGCGGCGGAAAGCCAGCTCGAGGCATTGCAGGCGGAGGAGGACCGGATCCAGCTCGCGATCCAGGCGGCGGAAACGGCGCGGAAGGAAAGCGAATCGGCCAAGGAGGAACTGCAATCGCAGCTAACCGATCTCAAGGTGCGGCAAGGGAAGCTGGATCAAGAAAAGTTCTCGCTGCAAGCGCAGCTGCGGCGAACGGAAGAGGAACTTGCCGCATTCGAGCAAGAGCTTGCCCGCAACCGCCAAGCGTTAACGCAATTGGAAGCCGATACGGCGACGGTCCGTTCCGAAAGCGTCAAGCAGCTCGAGGATTTAAATCAATATAAAATTTGGAAAGAACAATGCTCCGAACAAATCGACTTTAAGCGCGCCGAACGCGCGGAATGGGTACGCAAGCTGGAACGCGAGGAGAATGAGACGAAGGAGCAGCGCAGCGCGTTGCGGTCGGTGGAAGATCAGCTTCGGCATACGGAAATTCAGGTGAACCGCCTCGACGTGGAGCTTGACAATTTGCTCAAAAAATTGGCCGAGGAGTACGAACTGAGCTACGAACTGGCCAAAAGCCGCTATCCGGTGCCGGAAGATATCCTCGGTACGCAGAACGACGTTCGCGACTTGAAACGGAGCATCTCCGCCTTGGGCGACGTCAATTTGGGCGCGATCGAAGAGTATGAGCGGGTTCATGAGCGCTACCAGTTCCTGAGCGAGCAGAAGGATGATTTGATCGAGGCGAAAACGGCCCTCTATCAAGTGATACGCGAAATGGACGAAGAAATGGCGAAGCGGTTCAAGGAAACGTTCGACGCTATCCGCCGCGAGTTCGTCGTCGTATTCGTGAAATTGTTCGGCGGCGGCCGGGCCGACCTGGTTATGGTGGAGCCGGAGCGGATTCTCGAAACGGGGATCGATATCGTCGCCCAACCGCCGGGCAAAAAACTGCAAAACTTGCAATTGCTCTCCGGAGGAGAGCGCGCTTTGACGGCGATGGCGCTGCTGTTCGCGATATTGCGGGTGAAGCCTGTGCCGTTCTGCGTGCTCGACGAGGTCGAAGCCGCGCTGGACGAAGCGAATGTGACGCGCTTTGCGCAATATTTGCGCGAGTTTTCCGAGCAAACCCAATTTATCGTCGTTACCCACCGGAAAGGGACGATGGAAGAAGCGGACGTTCTCTACGGCGTGACGATGGAGGAGGGCGGCGTATCCAAGCTCGTCTCCGTCAAACTGGAAGACGAAGAAGCGGTTATCGCATAGCTGTAATTCATTATTGCCGTTTGCGGAAGGATGAAAAGAAAATATGAGTTTTTTTAAAAAATTAAAAGAAAGCATCGCAGCCAAGACCGAGGCGGTGACGAACGTATTCAAGGAAGGCTTGTCCAAGACGAGCTCGGCCTTGGTCGGCAAAGTGCAAGACTTGATTACGCGCCGCAAAAAAATCGACGAGGAATTTTACGAGGAACTGGAAGAAATTTTGATCGGAGCCGATGTGGGCGTGAATACGGTCATGAACTTGATCGAGGACTTGCGCGCCGAGGTGAAAAAACGCAAAATCGAAGAAGCGGCCGAGTTGCAGCCGATCTTGTCCGAGAAGCTGGTTGAATTGCTGCGCGGCGATGCCAATAACGGATTGGCGATGAACGATGCCGGCATTACCGTCATCTTGTTCGTTGGCGTCAACGGAGTCGGCAAAACGACGACGATCGGCAAATTGGCGCATCGTTTCAAGCAGCAGGGCAAAAAAGTGCTGCTTGCCGCGGGCGACACCTTCCGCGCGGGGGCGATCGAACAGCTTGAAGTGTGGGGCCAGCGCGTCGGGGTTGAAGTGATTAAGCAGCAAGCGGGCTCCGATCCTGCGGCCGTCATGTATGACGCCGTACATGCGGCGAAGCAGCGCGGCGTCGACGTGCTGCTATGCGATACGGCGGGACGGCTGCAAAATAAATCCAACCTGATGGAAGAGCTGAATAAAATTTATCGTGTCATCGGACGCGAAATCCCGGGCGCGCCGCATGAAGTATTGATGGTGCTCGACGCGACGACAGGCCAAAACGCGCTGAGCCAAGCGAGATTGTTCGGCGAGAAAAGCGGCGTGACCGGCCTGGTGCTAACGAAGCTCGACGGCACCGCCAAAGGCGGCATCGTCGTAGCCATCCGGCAGGAACTGAACTTGCCGGTGAAATTCGTCGGACTTGGGGAAAAGATGGACGATTTGCAGGAGTTCGACTCCGAGCAGTTTGTGCATGCTTTGTTCGCAGGCCTGATACAGGATGCGGAAACTCGTGACAACGAAGCGGAAAGAAAGGAATAGACGAGAGCCGGGGCGGGAACGTCCCGGTTTTCTGCGTTCACCAAGCCTTCATTTCCCCTTGGGCGCAAAAAAGCATATAATAAAAGTACGTAATGAAACAATCGATTATATCGAGGATTGAAGGTGTTATTCCTATGGCAAACACGCATGTTTATACGAGAAAGGAAGAAATCGCGAACGCCGTTACGCATGGCATCGGCATGCTGCTCAGCGTTGCCGCTCTTGTGCTGCTGGTCGTATACTCCTGCATGTACGGGAACGTATGGCATATCGTCAGCTTTACCATTTACGGGGTGACGATGCTGCTGTTGTATACTTCTTCCACGTTGTTGCACAGCTTTCCCGAAGGGAAAGTGAAAGATTTGTTCGAAATATTCGACCACGCTTCGATCTATTTGTTTATTGCCGGCACGTATACCCCCTTTTTATTCGTCGTTTTGCGCGGCACGCTCGGCTGGACTTTGTTCGGCATCATTTGGGGCATTGCGCTGTTCGGGGTCGTGTTCAAGGCGTTTTTCGTCAAACGTTTTCTGTTCATGTCCACGATTTTTTATATTGCGATGGGCTGGCTGATCGTGCTCGCATGGAATCCGCTCGTCGCCGCGCTGCCGCAGGGCGGTGTGAACATGCTTGTCGCCGGAGGCGTTCTGTATACGCTCGGGACGATTTTCTACGTCTGGCGCGGGTTTCCGCATCATCATGCCGTTTGGCATTTATTCGTTCTGGCAGGCTCGATCGTTCATTTTTTTGCGGTGTTTCTCTACGTACTGCCGATTCAATAACGGTTTGAACAACGTTTTGAGGAGGAGATTCTATGCCGGCCATGCCACATGAGTACAGCGGACGATCAAGTCGGGCATCCGGCCGCCAAATGGAGGCGCGCCGCTGGGATTTAAGGAAACTAATCCATTTGCTCATCGGCAGTATGCTCGTGGCCGCGGGCCTCGAATTGTTTTTAGTGCCGAATCAAGTGATCGCCGGCGGCTTTGTAGGCATATCCATTATGCTGACCCATTTTACGGAATTGAAATTAAGCTTGTTTCTGTTTCTGTTCAATTTTCCGTTTATGCTGCTGCGCCGCCGCGTCGGCCGTCCCTTGCTGATTGCTTCGCTGCTGTCGCTCGTGTTTGTTTGCCTAGGAGCCTACCTTCTGAATCCGTTGCCCGCGCTCTTATCGAACCCGTTCTTGGCCGCGGTATGCGGCGGGGCGTCGTTCGGTCTCGGGATGGGCATGATCATCCGCTTCGGAGGCGATTCCGTGGATCAGGCGGAAGCGGCCGTCCGTTACTTGCACCGGGGAAGGAAGCTTATTACGGCAGATGAAATTGTGTTGTGGAGCAACCTGCTGATTCTGCTCGGCGCGGGATTCGTCTTCGGCTGGGAACAGGCGTTGTTCTCGCTTGTCGCTTACTATCTCGCTTACCGTATGGTCGATGTCGGTTTGTACGGGTTGCCGCTTACAAAAACGATGTGGATCGTCAGCGGGAAAAGGGAAGAGGTCGAGCGGGCGCTGCGCGCCGCCGCAATCGAAGTGCGCCAAATTCCGAACGCGTCCGAAGGGGACAAGCGGGCGCTGCTCATATGTACAATTAAACGCTCCGAGGAAGCGCGGCTTACATCCCTCTTGGCGAAAGCGGATCCCGAGAGCATGGTGACGGCGGCTCCCAACGAAGTCAACAGGAAATAGCCGCCCGGACGAAAACGGTGATGAATGCCGAAAATAAATGTTAAGGTAAATCACTTGACATTGGTTTCGGATTTCGGTATGATAATTGTCGGCGCATGTGTCAAGTATTTGACCTTGACTGCAAGCGCCGGGTTCGCTCATCCGAGAGTAAAGCGTCAGATATGAGGTTTTCAGGAAGGGAGTGGCCCTGAATGAGCGAAGGGAATGTGCTCGACAAAACGAACCGCATCAATATGCTGTTCGATTTTTACGAGCCGCTGCTGACTGAGAAGCAGCAAACGTTCTTAAAGTATTATTTTCACGACGATTTCTCGCTCGGGGAAATTGCGGCGGAGTTTGACATTAGCCGTCAAGCGGTTTACGAGCATATTAAAAGGGCCGAACAAATGTTGGAGGCCTACGAGGACAAACTCCAACTGCTGCGCAAGCATAAACAGCGGCTCGATTATTTGGAGCAATTACAGGCGATGTTGAAATATATGCCGGAAGAACGGAAAGAAGAGACGAAGCGTATGATGGACGGTTTGCGGAACGTCGATTAATACGAGTGGAGGTGAAGCGCCATGGCATTTGAAGGTTTGACCAGCCGCCTGCAGAACGTGTTCAGCAAATTGCGCGGCAGGGGCAAAGTTTCGGAAGAAGATGTCGGCGAAGCGATGCGCGAAGTGCGGCTCGCTTTGTTGGAAGCGGACGTTAACTTTAAAGTCGTCAAAGAGTTCATTGCGAAGGTGAAGGAACGCGCGGTCGGTCAAGAAGTAATGAAAAGCTTCACGCCCGGAATGGTCATTATCGACATCGTTAACAAAGAGTTGACGGAGCTGATGGGCGGCACGAACGCGAAATTGGCGAAATCGAATAAACCGCCGACGGTCATTATGATGGCCGGTCTGCAAGGCGCCGGGAAAACGACGACAAGCGGCAAGCTCGCGAAATTGCTGCAGAAGCAAAACCACCGTCCGCTGCTCGTAGCCGGCGACATTTACCGCCCGGCGGCGATCAAGCAATTGCAGGTGCTCGGCGAACAAATTAAAGTGCCGGTGTTCTCGCTTGGCGACAAGACGAGCCCGGTCGAAATTGCAAAGCAAGGTTTGCAGCATGCGAAGGATAACGGCCACGATTACGTCATTATCGATACGGCGGGCCGGCTGCATATCGACGAAGAGTTGATGGAAGAGTTGAAGCAAATCCACGCGAATGTGAAGCCGGACGAAGTGCTGCTCGTCGTCGACGCGATGACGGGGCAGGATGCGGTGAACGTTGCGGAAAGCTTCAATCAGCAGCTCGAGCTGACCGGCGTCGTCTTGACGAAGCTGGACGGCGATACGCGCGGGGGCGCGGCTTTATCCGTCAAAGCGGTTACGGGCTGTCCGATTAAATTCGCGGCGCTCGGCGAGAAGATCGACGCGCTGGAGCCGTTTCATCCGGACCGGATGGCATCGCGCATCTTGGGCATGGGCGATATGCTCTCGCTGATCGAGAAAGCGCAAGCCAATATCGACGAAGAGAAAGCGAAGGAAATGGAACGGAAAATGCGCAACGCGGAGTTTACGTTCGACGATTTCCTCGAGCAGATGGAACAAGTGAAGAAACTTGGGCCGATCGATCAAATTCTCGATATGATTCCCGGCATGGGCAAAGTGAAGCAATTGAAAGATTTGAAAGTCGACGAGAAGCAAATGGGCCGCATCGAAGCGATTGTCCGTTCCATGACGAAGGAAGAGAAGCGGCAACCGGACATCATCAACCATAGCCGGCGGAAACGGATCGCGGCGGGCAGCGGGACGTCGCTAACCGACGTGAACCGTTTGATCAAGCAGTTCGACGATATGCGCCGCATGATGAAGCAATTTTCCGGCATGATGGGCGGCGGCAAGAACAATAAAATGATGAAAAATTTGAAAAAGCAAGCCGGCAAAGGGATGAAATTCCCTTTCCGTTAATCGATGGTTTATCTCATAGGGGAGGTGATTTTCGTGGCAGTACGCATTCGTTTAAAACGCATTGGCGCTCATAAAGCTCCATTTTATCGTGTCGTCGTTTCCGATTCCCGTTCTCCGCGCGACGGACGGTTTATCGAAGAGATCGGTTACTACAATCCGGTTGCAGAGCCGGCCGTAGTGAACATCGATGAAGAGAAAGCATTGAAATGGCTGCAAACGGGCGCTCAAGCTTCCGATACTGTTCGTAACTTGCTTAGCAAAGCTGGCGTTATGAAAAAATTCCATGAGCTTAAGCAACAGAAATAAGCTGTTGATGCGGAGGAATTCGTATGGAGGATTTAGTAAAAGTTATTGCAAAAGCTTTAGTAGATCATCCGGAAGATGTTCATGTGAATGTCGTTGAGAAAGATCATGTCATTGTGTACGAATTAACGGTCAATCCCGACGATATCGGGAAAGTGATCGGCAAGCAAGGACGGATCGCCAAAGCGCTTCGCACCGTGGTTACATCGGCAGCTGTGAAAATCAATAAACGGGTAACCGTTGATATTTTGTCTTAGGAAGCGGGGTTAGGATGAATGTCCTAGCCCTTTTTCATATCATAGATAAGTCTGATGGCGTCGTTACGATGTCAAATTCTGAGGAGGCAATATGTCGCATACATTGTTTACCGTTGGGAAAATCGTCAATACTCACGGCATTCGCGGCGAATTGAAGATCGTACCGCAAACGGACTTCCCGGAAGTGCGCTTTCAAAAAGGCAGCAAGCTGCTGTTTCAACATCCGGAGACGAAGGCGACGGTTCCGGTCGTCGTCGAGGGCGCGCGTTTGCATAAAAATATGTACATGGTCAAATTTGAAGGATTCCATAATATTAACGAGGTCGAAAAATATAAAGGCTGGCTGCTGAAAGTATCCGAGGAGCATTTGGTGGAATTGCCGGAAGACGAGTATTATTACTACGAAATTATCGGCTGCCGCGTCGTTACCGACGAAGGGGATGAGCTCGGCGTCATTAGCGAAATTTTAAGCCCGGGCGCGAACGATGTATGGGTGGTTGAGCGCCCGCAAGGCAAGCCGGTGTTGCTGCCGGTCATCGACGAGGTTTTGCTCGACGTCGACGTTGAGCAAAAAGTGGTGAAAGTCCATTTGCTGGAGGGTTTACTATAACGATGAAAATCGATGTGCTGACGCTATTTCCGGAAATGTTCGCGGGCGTATTCGGGACGAGCATTCTCGGCAAGGCGCATGACAAAGAAATCGTACAACTGAATACGGTCAATTTTCGCGATTATGCGAATAACAAGCACAGCACCGTGGACGACTATCCGTATGGCGGAGGAGGAGGAATGGTGCTCAAACCGGAGCCGATTTTCGCCGCCGTCGAGGATTTGTTGGGCGCGCAAGCGGATCAACCGTCCGGCGCCGTTCCGGCAGCGCGTCCGCGCGTCATTCTCATGTGCCCGCAAGGAGAATCGTTTACGCAAGCGAAAGCGGAAGAACTTGCGCGGGAACGCCATTTGATCTTTATATGCGGCCATTACGAAGGATACGACGAACGTATACGCGAGCATCTGGTCACGGATGAGCTGTCCATCGGCGACTACGTGCTCACCGGCGGGGAATTGCCGGCGATGGTCGTCATAGACAGCGTCGTTCGCTTGCTGCCGGGCGTACTTGGCAACGAAACGTCCGCGGTTACCGATTCGTTCAGCACGGGGCTGCTTGAATATCCGCATTATACGCGCCCGGCCGATTTCCGCGGTTGGACGGTGCCCGAT
The DNA here is from genome assembly GCF_918697855.1 of Paenibacillus sp. CECT 9249. Lineage (NCBI taxonomy): Bacteria > Bacillati > Bacillota > Bacilli > Caryophanales > Paenibacillaceae > Paenibacillus > Paenibacillus sp. CECT 9249. Next base: position 25,635 of record NZ_CAKKLI010000051.1, read on the forward strand.
GTGCTGCTCTCGGGCCATCACGCCAATGTGGCCGAGTGGCGCCGGCGGGAATCGCTTCGCCGCACATGGCAGCGCCGCCCCGATCTGCTCGAACGCATGGAGCTGACGCCGCAAGAGCAGGCGTGGCTGCGGGAAATCCGGGAAGGCGGCGAGCGGCGATGACGCCGCTTCTTTGGCATTGCGATTGACGAAGAGGCATGCTGTCATCGTACGCCTCGCCCCGGTGCTCTTTTACAGTAAAACGTTGCCTATTCAGGAAAAAACTTTTTTGACAATCTCCCGAAATGTACTATAATATTGAATATAGTGTCGGGGTATGGCGCAGTCTGGTAGCGCGCACCCTTGGGGTGGGTGAGGTCGCAGGTTCAAATCCTGTTACTCCGACCAGATTCATTCATTTTCATGCAATGTTTAAACAAGGTACATATCCCTGCTAGGGAACGGGCCGCACTCTATGAATATAAAAGGGGTTGCGGTTTTTTTATGCTTAAAAGATCATGCAGCCCAGTTGCTGGCGTGTTCTAAACAATTTAAAGCCTTCAAAGCTCGTTAAGTCCTCGCATATTTTTGTTCGAAATTTCATATACAAATCGCGATTTGCGGCCTGATCTTGCAGTGGCGTTGATTAAAAATCGAATATGAACGGGCGGACGGTTCGCCGCGCCAGTCCCGCGAACGAAACGTTGAACGGCCGGAAAGTTTCAAATCTGGCTCAGTATTGGATTTCCTCTACGGATGCTTTTATCGGAAATTTGCCGACATTCGAAGTGCGGGCGGAAGTTCGTCCGGCGATTTTGCCAAGTTTGAAGTGGACCGACCGATATGTGGAAATTGCGGAAATCGGGGCGAAGAGCCGGGAAGACTGGATTCTTGTCGAGCTTTATTTCGAATGGGAGGACGAGGCGAAAGGATTTATATTAGGTTTTGCCGATCAGATCAACGTTATCGAACCGAAGCATCTGCGATGGAGATAAGGCGGTGGCGGGCATGTACCGGTAAGTTCCGCTAGACTTAAGTCCAGTGCAATTTATTGCATAGGTCCGTTGGATTATCGTATGACATTGATATACTAAGTACAGGATGGATTCGTCTTCGATAATTCAAAAGAACAGCATACGGGGGGACTTATGAAATGATGAGAAAAAACGTTATCATTTGTTCGGCTATATTGGCGGTAAGCCTTATTTTCGCCGGATGTTCGGCAAAGCAGGACGTCGTCGCAAGCAAGCAGGCCGACCAAACGCTGCAAGTGAACAAAGAAATGCAAGTCGATGCCAAATTCCGGAGCGTGAGCGTCAAGAGCGACGTGCCGGCCGTTCGGATCGAGCCGTCTTCCGACCGGTTCGCGCATCTTACGATGCAAAGTTCCGCGCCTAAGGAATTTGCCGAACATTTCAACGTCTATTATAAAGAAACGGGAGATCGGTTGGAGGTGGTCGTCCAAGGGAAAAACAACCGAGATAGTATTCCCGAACTTCTAGACCTGATTAAAGTGTGGAAAGCCGAACTGCATATTCAATTGCCTTCCGGTCGATACGAACGGATCGACGTGAATACCGAAATCGGCAAAATCGAATATAGCGGGCTGGGCGCGGAGCAGCTTGCGGTAAAGAGTGAAGTAGGCGCTATCGAGGTTGCCGATGCCGATACCGGACAAGCGGCAATCCATAACTCGGTAGGCTCGATCGCAGTACATAATGTGAACGGCGTTATGGACGTTACGAACCAAACCGGCACCGTTCAGATCGAAGTCAAGAACGTAGAGCATAACATCACCGCAAGCTCGGAGATCGGAGCTGTAACGATTTCGACGGAGCGGCAACCCGAGAATGTCGGCTTGGCTCTCTCCAGCGAAATCGGGAAAATCAACACCAATTTCGCCTTGGATTATAAAGAAAACTCGAGAACATCGGTCGTCGGGCAGAAAGGTTCGGGCGGAGCGAAGATCCAGGTTGACACGTCAATCGGGCCGATCGAAGTCAATCATCTGGAAAGCGAATAGAAGCGGGCAAGGACATGAAATAGTAGAACTTTACCTCGTAATATGGTACATTTCTGATATCTATTGCATGGCAAATATTCGCTATCAGGAGGGGTTGGGTTGGGTTTTATAGTGAGGTATAATGATAAAGACGACCATTTTACCCGTAAAGAACAGCGTTTTATCATTCGATCTTCCGCCGAGGAAGAAGCCCGCAAACGCAGGGAAGAGGGACATGCCGACGTCGTCGTCCAAGATGAATCGGAAGGCAGCAATATGATCGGCATCATCGTCCGAATCATTGGAATCGCCGTTATCATCGTCGGAATCGTCATCGGATTCGTGGCGGGACAGCTGAGCTATGAGTTTCAACTGATCGTTTCGTTGTATTGGTGGTGCGGTTCGTTCATTACGGGAATGCTCTTTATCGGCTTTGCGGAAGTGATCAAACTTTTGCACGAGATTAATAGAAAAATAAAGTAAAGCAACGACAGCGGAGGAAAACATCATGAGAAAAAGAACGGTTGCTTCGGCTTCGGCCGTATAATCATTGGTGATGCAGATGGTACACATAAGAGAAGCCGTTATCGAAGATTTGCCGAATTTATTAATGATATACAATCATGCCGTACGTACGTCCGCGGCCACATTCGATTTGGAAGAGTGGACGCTGGAAGAGCGGAGGGAGTGGTTTTCCCATTACGGCGGACCGTATCCGCTTATCGTCGCGGTCGTCGACGGGGTCGTCGTCGGATACAGCAGCTTGTCGCCGTTCCGGCAGAAGGCCGCTTACGCCAAAACGGTGGAAATTTCCGTCTACATCGATCCGAAGTTTTGGGGCCGGGGCATCGGCAAAATATTAATGGAAGAAATTTTGAAACGGGCCAAGGAACTGCAGTATCATATCGTCATTTCCGGCATTACCGCCGGCAACGACGCAAGCATCAAGCTCCATGAAAAATTCGGGTTCTCATATATCGGCACCTTTCATGAGGTAGGCTGGAAATTCAACAAATGGCAGGATGTCATGTTCTATGAGCTGATCTTGCCCGAATCTTCTTCGTAATCCGATTACGCCGCGGTCAACGCTCGCATTCCGCATATGATCCGGTCGTTACGGTCTTGAACCGGCTTGACGTCCCGGATTATGATTTTCCGGGTTTGGCTTTGCAAAAACCCTATTTCCATGCTTGTTTTTCAACATTTCTTGTGTTAAAATTTTATCTGTTGTGGTGAATTCGGTGGTCCTCTGCGGACGATGAGGCGGAGCAATTGGCGCTCCCTGAGACGACATGAACACCTGAGTGGAAGGAGGGAGTCCTAGATGAATATCGTTCAAGCGATTACACAAGAACAACTTCGTAAAGATATTCCAAGCTTTCGTCCCGGCGATACTTTGAAAGTATATGTAAAAGTTATCGAGGGTTCGCGCGAGCGTATCCAGCTTTTCGAAGGTGTTGTGATTAAACGTCGTGGCGGCGGAATTAGTGAGACTTTTACGGTTCGTAAAATTTCTTACGGCGTAGGCGTGGAAAGAACATTCCCGCTGCATTCCCCGAAAATCGATAAAATCGAAGTGGCTCGCCGTGGTAAAGTGCGTCGTGCGAAGCTTTATTATCTTCGCAGTCTTCGCGGTAAAGCAGCTAGAATTAAAGAAATCCGTTAATTGGCGACTAGAGGGGCTTGTGATGCAAGCCCCTTTCGCATTTTGTATGAAATATCGGCTTGTAACGCAAGTTATAGGAAGGGGTCAAACAGGCGATGGACCAAGAGCAATCAATCGATCAATCGGAACAAACTTCCAAACCGGATAATAAAGTGAAAAACGAATTGATAGAATGGGCCAAAGCCATCGGGATTGCTGTCGTTTTGGTCGTTGTCATTCGTTGGTTCGTGTTTGCGCCGTTTATTGTGGACGGCCCATCTATGGAGCCCAATTTCGAAACAGGCGAGAGGCTGATCGTAAATAAACTGCTTTACGATTTCCGCATGCCGCAACGAGGAGAGGTCGTCGTGTTCCATGTGCCTGACGAGGGCAGAGATTTCATTAAACGGGTGATCGGCTTGCCGGGCGATACGGTGAAGGTGGAGGGCGACGACGTCTATGTCAACGGTGAAAAAGTAAACGAATACTATATTCAAGATGCAATCGAACAAAGCAATCAGGAAGGACGCTTATACAACTCGTATCTCAATTTCCCGAACGGAGAAGTGCCTGACGGCACGGTGCCGGAAGGCAAAATATTCGTGATGGGGGATAATCGTTCGAACAGTAAAGACAGCCGCTCGATCGGCTATGTGGACATTAAGGAAGTTGTCGGCCGCGCGGATTTGATTTTCTGGCCGATTCAGAAAGTAACGATCGTGAAACATTAATGTCGGGCGAGGTGAACAAAAGTGACGATCCAATGGTTTCCCGGACATATGACGAAAGCGCGGAGGCAAATCCAGGAAAAGCTCAAGCTGATCGATGTCGTCATCGAACTGTTGGACGCCCGTCTTCCGCTGTCCAGCCGCAATCCGATGATCGATGAAATTTTGCAAGGCAAACCGCGCTTGATTGTGCTGAACAAAGCGGATCTGGCGGATCCGGAGGCGACGGACCAATGGATTGCTTATTTCAAAAACGAAGGAATAACCGCCCTTCCGGTTGATGCCTCGAGCGGGACGAAAGTGCAGGAAATTCCGGGACACGCGAAGCGGCTGTTGCAGGATAAAATTGAGAAGCAAATTGCCAAAGGCATCAATCCGAGGGCGATTCGCGCCTTAATCGTTGGCATCCCGAACGTCGGCAAATCGACGCTTATCAACCGACTGGCCGGGAAGAACATCGCTGCGACCGGCGATCGGCCGGGCGTCACGAAAGGACAGCAATGGATTAAAGTCGGCACGGAGATGGAATTGCTCGACACCCCGGGAATATTATGGCCGAAGTTCGACGATCAAACGGTCGGCTATCGTTTGGCCGTTACGGGTGCAATCAGGGAAGAAATATTGAATATCGAAGATATCGCTTTTTTCGCGATCCGGTATATGTCGGAATATTATTGGCCGGCGCTGCAGGAGCGTTTCTCCCTTGCTCAGAAGCCGGAGCATCCGGACGAGCCTGACGAAATCGTAGCGATCATGGAAGCGATCGGCCGCAAGCGCGGCTGTTTGATGGGCGGCGGCAGGGTCGATCTGGAGAAGGCGTCGAGCCTTTTTTTGCGCGAGTTGCGTGCGGGTAAATTAGGGCGCATCTCGCTGGAAGTGCCTTTATCGTTTATGCTGTAAATATGATCCGAAACGTGAAACGCTCCCTAGGATGGGGCGTTTTTTGCTGGCTTTCTTTTGCATGCGTATCGCATTCTGCGGAAGAAAACGGTAGAATCGAGGCTGTTCATTCCCTATGAACGGAAAGCCGCTAGTAGAGTTAATAGAAAAGTCGATAGAAAGAGCAGATGCGAGATGGCGATATTTTTTCATATTTTGTTAACGAACGTGCTGCCGATGAGTGTGATGGTTGCGATTGGAATAGTGCTGCAGCGCGTTTTCTCGTTGGATATCAAAACATTGTCGAAACTGAATTTCTATTTATTTTCCCCGGCCATTATTTTCGATTTATTGTACAGTACGGCGATATCGGCGCAATTGATCGGACAAGTTCTTTTCTTTTTCCTGCTGTTTATGGCGGCGCAATATCTATGCGTGGAATTGGTGATCAGGCTGAAAGGCTACAAGCAAGGGATGAAAGGCGCGATGCGCAACAGCGTCTTGTTCTATAATAGCGCCAATTACGGCATTCCGCTGAATCAGCTTGCTTTCGGAGGCAATCCGTACACGCTCGGGATTCAAGTCATTATTATGATGATGCAGTCGCTCATACCGAACACTTATGGAGTTTATACGGTCAACGCTCACAAGGCGGATACAAGACGGATATTGCGTACGATCGCGTCCATGCCGATCTTGTATGTCATTCCGCTTGCCTTTGCGCTGCGCGGTTTCCATGTTCCGATTCCGCAGTTTCTCTATACGCCGATCGATTATTTATCCAGCGCTTTTATCGGCATGGCGCTAACGACGCTTGGCGTTCAACTGGGCAATATGGAATGGCGTTTGGACCGCAAGCTCGCTGGGGATGTCGGCATCTCTTCCGCCTTACGGCTCGTTGTCGGGCCTTTGCTTGCCGCGTTGATCGTCTGGCTTATGGGATTGGATCGGATGATGGCCGCTGCGCTGATCGTCTCTTCGGCGGTTCCGACGTCGCTCAGCAGCGCGCTTCTGGCCGTCGAATTCGATAACGAAGAACAATTCGCCTCTCAATCGGTGTTTGTTTCGACGATATTGAGCATTGTGACGGTAACGGTCGTTATTTATTTGTTGCAAATGTAAAAGAACGGACCGCTCTTGCAAAAAGTTCTACGGCCGTGAGAACAACGAGGCCGATGGCGAATACGATAATCATAAGACGCTTGAAGAAAGGAAGATCGCCATGGGAAAATTGGTTCGCCGTTCCGGCCGCGATGAATTGACGGATTTCTTGCATCTTAATCGAGAAATGACCGGGGCGTTGCAGCAATTTATGCGAAGATTCGATTCGTTTATCCGCGAATTGCAGCGTTTCTCCCCGCGTTTGCATGTGGAGGAGAACGAAAAGGCGTATTTATTAGAACTGCGGTTGCCCGGGATCGATCCGAAAGACATCGTGATCGAAAGAGACGAGCGGATGCTTACGTTCCGAAACAACCAATCGAATCGGATCGAGCGGAAGAATGCCGGCGCTTACGCCATGTCGTATTCGCAGCAATCTTATCATCATACGTTTCCCCTGCCCCCTGATGCGGATCCCGGCAAATTGGCGAAGCGGAGCGTAGACGGCGCGCTGCAGCTTTATATTCCGAAACGAAAATGACGCCCGGCAAGCCGGGCGCATGCCAATGCCGGACGGTTAAGGTTTGAACAGAAACTGGTAGTCGGGATACACGTACGGGGATGCGGGCGCTGGAATCGGCTCGATCTTCGTCGCGTCCAATTTCACGATATCGTTATCCTCGTATTTCGATTTGCCGATAATGCCCGTTACTTTTACCCAATCGTCGGTTTTATATTTGGGCGCTTCGTCCAATTCGACCATGATGCCGAAGGCGGAAGCGTCGGCCGAGCAGCATTGCACCTCAAACCGGGTTACGGCAAACTGGTTTCGCTTCATCGATTCGTCGCGGTAGACGAAGCCGCTTAACTCCGCTGTTTTTCCTACAAACAAATCTTTGAAAATGTCGATTGCCGTAATCGTCTCAATGAAGCCTTCTTCCGGAACGGATATGTTGTCTTGCTTGTACAGCTTCATTCCCAGCTTCGCGAAATCTTCGTAAAATTCGTCGGCGACGAACATTTCCTTCAGTTTCTCGTCCCATGCGGCGCCGTCTGCAAGCGGGGAAGATGACATAGAGTCTTGCACCCCCAAGCTGCTAGTGCCGTTCGGTTTCGCAGGTTCTTCGATCGTTAGCGTTTCTTGCTGCCGCATGCGTTCGGAGAGCGAATTCGTTTGGACGATACTTTGCCCGCTTCGCTGCATCTCGCCTTTGCTTAAATTGACCCCCCTCTTGTTCGCCAGCGTACTGTCCAACAGCGCGTCGGGCAGCGCAAAGCCAAGCAGAAGGGGAAATAGAAACAGGGAGTAGAGTACTGTCGTTTTCATCGGCGAAGACGGCGGCGGCTCGTTATGCCCACAGCCGCATGATCGATCATGTTGCTCGAATAAGGCTCGAATGCCCGAATATAGCTGGTATGCCGCGATAACGTAGAGGGCCATGGCGGACAGCTTTACATATAGCTGCATACGGGGCGCTATGTAATAAATCAGCGCGTCGTTTCGCACCAGATAGACGATATAAGCCGCGAATCCTCCCAATATGAAGGCGCGCAATATTTGATGGAAGCCTGCCTTTTTCATAGATTCCATTCTGAAAGCCCCCTTCGGCGATTACTGTAATAATACATATTGAAACAAAACGGAGCCGAGCGGTACGCTGACGATCAACAGGGCGGCGATCAACAGTACGTACTTTTTTTTGAAAACGGACAGAAGCATCAACGTGCCCTTGAAATCGAGCATCGCGCCAAAGACAAGAAACGTCAGGATGGATCCGCCGGTGAACATCGAAGCGAACGAAGAGGCGACGAAAGCGTCCGATGTGGAGCATATCGATAATAGATAAGCGAAGCCCATCATAAAAAATTGCGAGCTCCATTCTCCTTGCCCGATCGCCAGGATGCTTTCTCTCGCCATAAACGTTTGAATGGCCGCGGTTATGAGCGCTCCCAGAATCAAGTACTTGCCCATCTCGAAAAATTCGTCCGAAGCGTGCCGCAGGACGGAGCTTAAGCTGCGGTCATGCTTATGTTCATGGCCGTGATTGCCGCAGGAGGCATGCGCGTGGGAGATTGCTCCGCGGTCAAGCCCGTTGGCCTGCGCCCCGCGGATGGCGAGATCGCTCTTGCGGACGAATTTATGTATGAACAGCCCGATAAATGCGGCGACGACAAAGGCAAGTCCCATGCGGGAGTACGCCATTTCGGGCTGCGAACGGAAAGCCATGAACGTCGAGGCGTATACGATCGGATTGATAATCGGACCCGCCAAGACGAACACCGTGGCCATATAAAGCGGCATGCCTTTGCGCAACAGGCGGCGGACGACGGGAATCATTCCGCACTCGCATATCGGAAAGACGATCCCAAGCAAGCATGCGAACACAATGCCCGGCAGCGGATGTTTGGGGATAAACCGGCTAATCGTCCGTTCGGAAACGAAGATATGCAGCAAAGAGGAGATGAATACGCCTAGCAGCACGAACGGCAAAGCTTCCAGCAAAATGCTGATGAACATTACCTTAAACGATTGCACATGGGCGCTCTCCGCCGCGGGACGGCCGACCGCATCCCAATTCAATACAATAACGGTGAAAAAGGCGGCGATCCATATAAGCATAAACAGTGCGCGATTGCTGATCGTTCGAATAAGCACGGGTACCTCCTGAAATTAGTCTAATACTCTATAATATAGAAATAGAATGGACAACATGTCAACTTATTCGTAAAAATTACGTTTTATTTTTCCAGCGAATTTTTTGTTTTCATCGTTGGCGGAAGGACTTACAATAGTAGAGAGGTGAAAGCAGTGAACGACAACGATATGTTGCAATTCGAACGGCAGTGTCGGGAAGAAGGATATGCGCACATTGCCGGGATCGACGAAGTAGGCAGAGGCTGCCTGTTCGGCGACGTTGTGGCCGCGGCCGTCATTTTGCCGCCCGGCTTGGAGATCGAAGGCATCGACGATTCGAAAAAATTGACAGATAAAAAACGAGAAGCGCTCTACGATATTATTATTGAACGGGCGGCGGCCTTCTCCGTCGCGCGTGTCGACGCGGCGACGATTGACCGCATCAATATTAAACAAGCCGCGCGGTTGGCGATGAAATACGCGGTGCAAGGGCTTGAAGTTGCGCCGGATTACTTGCTGGTGGATGCGGAGAAGATCGATAGCGACATACCGCAAATGCCGATCATTAAAGGCGACGCCCGCTCGCAATCGATCGCTGCCGCTTCCATCGTGGCGAAGGTGACGCGGGACAGGCTTTGCACCGATCAATGGGATGCGATGTATCCGGAATACGGAATCGCCATACATAAAGGCTACGCGACGAAATTTCACCGCGAGCAGTTATTGATTCACGGCCCCAGCCCGCTGCACAGGCAATCCTTTCTGAAAAACTTGTTCGTCGTGCAGCAGGAACTGTTTTAGAAGGATGAGGGCTCGGAGCCCGTGCCGCAAAGGTTTATTTTTGCTGCGCAAAGGCCGATAAATACAGTAAAGCGTTATGCTTCATGCTTAAGGACGCTCCCACTGGATTTCATGAAGTAAAAAAGTATGAAATCGTCGGTTTTGCCGGTTTGATTGGAATGTATCCATTCAAATGGTTTACGATTTCGATCTCAAAGATCATTTCACGCATATTTTGTTGGATGAAATCCAATGGAACGCAGTAAAGCCGGCTTAAATGCGACAAAACAATGGATAAAATCCAATGGTTTTCAATTCGGTGAGACTGTTGGGGAGGGGGATGATTTCGCCTTCACCATTTTAGCAAAGGTTCCCCGCCTTCCATTCCTCATTCCCTTAGGAAAGAAATGTATTGATGTTTTATATTGCAAGTTGCAGGAGTTGATGCAGGTGAATATCGGACAAATGATGCGCGGTTTGCTGGGCGAAACGAAGGCGGCGGAAGGAAAGCAACTGGAGCTGCGTTCCGGGCAAGTCGTGCGGGGAGTCGTCATGCAAGTGTCGGACGACGGACAGGAAGCGCTGCTGAATATTAACGGCGTTCAGGTCAGAGCGAAGATCGAGGCGCCGCTTACGCCGGGACAAACGACATGGCTGCAAGTTCAGCCGGAATCGATGAACGGGCTGATCGTTATGAAACCGCTGGAACTGTCGCCTTATGTTCCGGTCGCGGAGCATTCGCTCGCGGAATTGTTGAAATCGTTCGGCTTACCGGACCAAAAATGGGCAAGAGACCTTGTACAGCAAATGCAAATGAACGGAATCGCGCTTACGAAACAAAATATCGACGCGCTAAAGCCGATTGCTGCGCAGCAGCCTCAAGGAATCGCGGACGGAGAATGGTTTCAGGCGGCGGCGGTGGCGTTGAAGCGCGGACTGCCGCTAACGCAGGAGACGGTTCGCGCCTTGCATCAGGCGTTGTTCGGCAAGCCGCTGAATCAATTGCTAACGGCGCTGCAGACGGCGCTAGCGGAAGCGGCGGCGTCCAGCGGCGGCGGCAGCCGCGATACGGCTGCGCTCCTGCAGCCGGGAGCGAGCGTGCCGCCGCAAGCCGGCGAAGCCGCGCCGCCGCCTGCGCCGCGCGGCGGCCAAGCCGCACCGCTCGCCGCAGGCGCAGGTGCGGCCCAGGGCGCGAACGCGCCGGCCGTCACGGCCGCCGG
>NZ_CAKKLI010000052.1:0-34095 GCF_918697855.1 Paenibacillus sp. CECT 9249
GGGGAAAGTGTATCCACATAATGTTGACTTGAACCGAACGAACTGGGAAACCTCCACTTTTTTACAGTCCGCGAGGCAGATCCACTATATTCAGTGTTTGATATTACGGGCTTTCGAAATTTAGGATCAACATTATCTGGCTTCAAGTCAGGTTATTAGGAGGAAAAAGCAATGATAAAAAAAGGGCTCTACATATTCATGGCGCTGATGGTTACTGTAGCTTTAACGGCATGCGGCGGAAAGGAAGCGAATAGCGGCGGGGGGGAAACAACGATTGAATTTATGCATTCATCCGTTGAACAGGAACGCCTTGCCGTTATTAATGAATTGGTTGCAAAATTCGAAGCGGAAAATCCGGATATCAAAATCAAGCAAGTTCCGGTTGAGGAAGATTCTTTTAATACCAAGACGATCACGCTGGCAAGCGCGGGAAAACTTCCTGCCGTTCTTGAGGTGGGACAGGACTTTGCAAAGGTCATGGATAAAGATCAATTAATCGATAAAGAGGCCGTTCAACATGTTTTAGACGCAGCAGGCGCCGACAATTTCTATGAAGGTGCTTTAAAGCTGGTCAATACGGAGGACGGCAACAGCTTTACCGGAGTACCCATCAGCGGCTGGGTTCAAGGGATTTGGTATAACAAAGAAATGCTGGCTTCACAAGGATTCGAAGAACCGAACAATTGGGACGAAGTGTTAGCGATCGCGAAAGCATTCACAGATGCCGGAAACAAAAAATTCGGTATCGCCATTCCAACCGTTGAAGGCGGATTCGCAGAGCAGGCGTTCTCTCAATTCGCTTTATCAAACAACGCCAATATCCTTGATGGAAATGGGCAGTTAAATATCAACTCTTCTGAAATGAAAGAGGCCCTGACCTTCTATCAAGAATTGGCGAAGTACACAATGCCGGGATCTAACGATGTAACGGAAGTAAAGGACGCGTTCATGAACGGGTCGACACCGATGGCTGTATATTCTACTTATATTCTTCCATCTGTATATCAGGAAGGAAAGGCTGCCGATATTGGCTTTGCGATTCCAACTCAAAAAACGAAAGCAGTGTTCGGAACCGTTTCCGCTTTAACCATTTCTTCCGGCCTGGAAGATGACCAAAAAAAGGCCGCGGAAAAATTCGTGGAATTTATGGCACAGCCCGAAAATATGACGAGTTGGGTATTAATGTCTCCGGGAGGAGCGCAACCGGTCAACAAGCTTGTGATCGAAAATGAAACCTATCAGGCTAATGAGGTTGTAAAAGCCTTTGGCGAACTGTCGGCTGAAATTGCCGCCTCTTATAACGATATTCAAGTGTTTGGTCTAGTCGACGGAAAGAACTTCTTGAAAATGGGCGATATCACCAGCTCCGGCGCCATCCCGAAATTGATTAACGCGATTACGGTTGGCGGCAAGAGCATTGATAGCGAGTTAAATACAGCTGAAAAATCCCTTCAACAGATTCTGGACAAAAAAATAATTTACAGATGATGGCGGAATCGGCTTCCTGCCATTCCGCCATCATCCATTTGAACCCATAGTAAAGTTGTTTACAAGTAAGTGTGAACTTAAGGGGGGATACCGTGAAAGCGATCAAAAAAGAAAAATCGGATTTGAAATTGGCCCTTATCCTGCTTTTTCCCAGCATATTTTTAGTGTTGCTGTTGGTGGCCTATCCGATGTTTTCCAATATTCGACTCAGCTTTTTTGATCAACCGATCAACCCAAAGCTGGGTACCATCTTTGTCGGCTTCCAGAATTACGCAGAAATTTTAACGGATGGGGCGTTTTTCAAATCACTGGGTATTACCCTTCTGTATATGATTCTTGCGGTGGCCGGAAGTACGGCGTTGGGCTTGGGCGTAGCGATCTTCTTTAACCGCCCGTTCAAATTCCGCAAGCTTGCCCGTTCGCTGATTCTATTATCCTATGTAACTCCATCGATTTCATTGGTGTTTTCATGGAAATATATGTTTAATAACAGCTATGGAATCGTGAACTATTTAGGAGTGGATGTCTTTCACTTGTTTGATAAAGCTCCGCTTTGGTTTGATAACCCGGTCAGCAGTTTTATCCTGGTTGTTTTATTTGCCATCTGGAGGTATTTCCCTTATGCCTTCCTTTCATTCTTGGCGATTCTGCAGACGATTGATTCCACTTTATATGAAGCGGCCGAAATTGACGGCGCATCGGCCTGGAACAAGTTCAAGATTGTGACGCTTCCAGCGATTATGCCGGTGTTGGTTACCGTTGTTACGCTTCGTTCCATCTGGTTGTTCTATATGTTTACCGATGTCTTTCTGCTGACAAACCAAGTGGATATTTTAGGCATTTACCTGTATAAAACGGCGTTTGCCTTCAATGATCTTGGCAAAGCGGCTTCGATTTCCGTCATTCTATTTATTATTCTTTCTGGCGTGATTTTTGCAACGCGAAAGCGGGTGAAATACTAATGGCAATGGCAAGCAGCAAAAAAAGCAAGGTAACGAGAAAGGTTGCCTTTTACGCAGGACTGATCGGGCTGTTAACCGTTTGTTTGTTTCCATTTTTTATCATGTTGATGACTTCTTTTAAATCGTCGAAGGAAGCGGTGTCTACAAGCCCGACCATGCTGCCGCAAGAGTGGACGTTTACGCATTATGTCGATATTTTCAACCCGGATATTTTTCCGTATATATCTTATTTTAAAAATAGTCTTACGGTTTCTCTTACCGCATCGGCCATCGCGGTGCTAACCGGTATCCTCGGCGCCTATGCCCTGTCGAAGCTGAAATTTATGGGCAGAACAACCATTAACGCCAGTTTTTATACCATATATATGTTTTCAGGGATTTTATTGGTTGTTCCGTTGTTCAAAATTATTTCCGGACTTGGCTTGTACGATACGAAAATGGCGCTCATCGTGACCATGATTGTTCAGACGCTGCCGACCGCGATTTTTATGCTGAAAAGCTACTTTGACACGATTCCGGACGAGCTTGAAGAGGCTGCCATGATTGATGGATTGAACCGGATTCAAATTATTTTTTATATGATTATTCCATTATCGATATCGGGAATTATCTCTGTGTTTGTTTATTGTTTTATGGTTTCGTGGAATGATTACTTGTTTGCTTCGATTTTCTTGTCGGATTCGATTAATTTCACCTTGCCGATCGGTCTGAACACGTTGTTTAGTACGCCGGATTATGTATGGGGTCGGATGATGGCGGCGTCGCTAGTAACGGCGTTACCGGTTGTCATTATGTACGCGCTGTCCGACCGTCTTATTAAGGGTGGAGCAACCGAAGGCGGAGTAAAAGGATAGAAGCGGGCGGGGGGCATGATCCCCTCGCTTGATACCAACGAACGAGAGAGGTTATGAAAATGAAAAAGCTGATTGCCGCAGCTCCAAGAGTCGCTGCCTTAGTGGAATATGAAGATCGTCCGCTACAAGCGAATGAAGTAAGAATTGATGTGGAATTCGCTTCCCCTAAGCATGGAACGGAGGTCATCGACTTCCGCGGAATGACTCCGTTTATGGATGAATATTTTGATGAAGAGTGGCGCATGTTTATGCCGCGGGAAGAAGGGGCGGCACCGGGGATTGTTTTCGGAGAATTCCAGCTTGGAAACATGGTTGTCGGTAAAATTATTGAAAAGGGCGCTGAGGCGACCGGCTATCAGATCGGCGAAACGGTTTGTACGTATGGACCGATCATGGAAACGGTCATTGTCAATGCGGTTGACAACCATCGACTGCGCAAGATGCCTGAGGGTGGAAAATGGCAAAATGCCGTATGCTACGACCCGGCTCAATTTGCCTTAAGCGGAGTGCGCGACGCAAATGTTCGCGCCGGAGACTATGTAGTCGTTGTCGGCTTAGGCGCCATCGGTCAAATCGCGATTCAGCTTGCGAAAAAAGCGGGCGCCGGCATCGTGATCGGCGTCGATCCGTTAGAAAAACGGCGTGACATTGCTCTTCGAAACGGAGCGGATTTTTGTTTGGATCCAATCTCTGCCGACGTAGGCTATGAAGTGAAAAAGCTTACCGGCAAGCTTGGAGCGGACTCCATCATTGAAACAAGCGGAAACGTCGCTGCCCTTCAATCTGCGTTAAAAGGGATTGCTTATGGCGGAATTATCGCTTATGTGGCGTTTGCGAAGCCGTTCCCTGAAGGTTTGAACTTAGGCCGTGAAGCTCATTTCAGCAATGCAAAGATCGTTTTTTCACGTGCGGCGAGCGAGCCGAATCCCGACTATCCTCGCTGGAACCGCAAGCGAATTGAAGATACTTGCTGGGAATTATTAATGAACGGATATCTTGATTGTACGGACCTCATCGATCCGGTTGTCCGCTTTGAAGAGAGTGCCGAGGCCTATATGGAATATGTGGACAAACACCCTGAGCAAAGCATCAAGATTGGAATTGAATATAAAAAGTAATCAAATACCGCCGTCCTGTTCGGACGGCTTCTAAATATGCCGAGGAGGTAAAGTCGTAATGAAAATTGGCACACAGAACCAGGCTTTTTTTCCGGAAGATATTAAGGAAAAGTTTCGTTATCTCCAGGAAGCGGGCTTTGACGGCTTTGAAATCGACGGAAAGCTGCTGGTCGACCATCTCGATGAAGTCAAAGAAGCCATGGCCGAAACGGGAGTTCCGGTTACAACGGCTTGCGGCGGATACAACGGCTGGATTGGCGACTTCATTGAAGAGCGCAGAGAAAACGGTTTGGCGGAAATGAGACAAATCCTTGAAGCGTTGCAACAGGTAGGCGGTAAGGGGATTGTCGTACCGGCAGCATGGGGAATGTTCACCTACCGACTGCCGCCGATGCAATCGCCAAGAAGCCAAGCGGGCGACCGTAAGGCTGTAACGAAATCTCTTCTTTATTTAGACAAAGCGGCGGAAGAAACGGGAACAACGATTTTCCTTGAACCGTTGAATCGTTATCAAGACCATATGATTAATACTTTGGCAGACGCCCGCAGCTATATCGAAGAAAATCAATTGAAAAATGTAAAAATCATCGCAGATTTTTACCATATGAACATTGAAGAAGACGAAATTTCCGAGGCATTGCACGAAAACCGCGACTTGATTGGCCATATTCATCTGGCCGATAACCACCGTTATCAGCCGGGCAGCGGTTCGATCGACTTCAAAAAACATTTTGACCGGTTAAAACAAGATGGCTATGAGGGATTTCTTACGATCGAATGCCGGGTCCGCGGCAACGACCCTGAGGCCGAATACAAGCGGGCATTAGCCTTTTTAAAAGAATCGTTACGTTAAAGGGAGGCTGCGTCAGCGTGAAAAAAAAGGTCGCGATTATTGGAGCGGGACAAATCGCCGAAAAAGTTCATGTGGCCTATTACCAAACGCGAGAGGAACTGGAAGTGGCCGCGGTGGTCGATCCAAATCCGGAACGTGTTCAAAGCTTTGCGGAGCGCAACGGTATCCCTCACTATTATACGGATGCGGAAACAATGTACGCTAGCATCAAGCCGGATATCGTGAGTGTGTGCACTCCGAACCGTTTCCATTGCGAGCATGTTATGCTTGCGATTGCCAATGGCTGCGATGTGATGTGTGAAAAGCCGCCGGCCGTTTCGGCAGCGGAAGCAAAGCGGATGAGAGATGCGGCAGAGACAAACGGCAGTCTCCTCGCTTATGACTTTCATCACCGGTTCGCCGACGATGTTGCGATTTTCCGTGAAAAAGTGAAAGAAGGCGTACTTGGAGACGTTTATGTAACGAAGGTAAAGGCATTGCGCCGCTGTGGAATTCCCGGCTGGGGCAGTTTTACCAACAAGGAAATACAGGGAGGCGGTCCGCTGATCGATCTGGGAGCGCATATGCTCGATGCCGCCCTTTACGTACTTGGATTTCCGAAAATTGAACGGGTGACAGCGAAGATGTATCAAAAGATCGGCACGAAAAAATCGAAAGGTACGCTTGGCGAATGGAACCCGGAAAAGTATGAGGTTGAGGACTCTTTATTCGGTTTTATTGAGCTTGAAGGCGGAGGGTTAATCCAGCTTGAAACTTCCTTTGCCTTAAATATAAAGGATACATCGGTAATGAACGTAGAATTTTGCGGCGACGAGGCCGGCGGCATCCTTTTTCCAGCCCAGATCTATACGGACGAGGGCGGCGAGCTTGTCTACATAATGGACAAGGAAACGGCCGACCCCGAACGCCATCACAAAAGTATGAAAGCATTTGTCGATCGATGCTTGGGAGAAGAGGTTATGGTGGCGGACGGAAACCAAGGCTACGTCGTTCAACAACTAATCGAAGCATTGTATCAATCTGCTGAAAAAGGCGAAAGTGTAACCCTATGAAGAAAAAACTAGCAATCTATGATCAAGGCTTTCATTTACATTATCTGAATAAGTATGCGAGTTTGCTAACGTTAGGAAATGGCTATTTAGGCATCCGCGGCGCCTATGAGGAAGATTATACAGGTCAAATCCGCGGGATGTATGTGGCCGGCGTTTACAATAAAGCGACAGCCAACGAACCGGCCGAGATCGTGAACTTGCCGGACATAACCGGTATGACGATTGAAATAGACGGCCAGCCTTTTTCCCTGCTCGATGGCGAAGTTGTTTCGTATGAACGCGCATTGCATTTTGAAACCGGTGAATTGAGACGGGAAATGGTTTGGAAGAGTAAAGCGGGGGCATGTTACCGGTTTTTGTTTCAGCGCTTTGTTTCCAAGCATGATTTGCATGTTGTGGCTTCAAAGGTAATCATTCAAAGTTTAGACCAACCGGCCAGGATCAAACTCGTTACCGGCATCGATGCCCAGCAAACCAACTTCGGGAAACAGCATGTAATCGAAGAAAGCGTCCGCGTTCATAACGAAGAAACGATCCAAGGCGTCTATAAGACGACGGAATCAGGGGTGACCGTGGCGATCGCAGCAGACTTCCATGTACCTGAAACGAGTAAGATGACGTTTTCGGCCAAAAACCGCCAGCTGCTGGCAGTGATTTCATGTGAAACTGCTCAAAATAAGCCTTTTGTGTTTGAAAAAATCGCAACGGTTTATACCTCGCATGAATGCGATGATCCGGAAACGGTTTGCTTGGAGGCCGTTCAAACCCATGCCGCGCAAGGATATGACGGTTTGCTTGAACAATCGGCCGCGAAGTGGCGGGAGTTTTGGCGGCAGAAGCGTGTCACGATCGCATCCTCTGACGAATTCGATCAGACCGCGATGGATTTTGCGCTTTACCACATCGAGATCATGACGCCTGCCCATGACGATCGTTTCAGTATCGGTGCCAAAGGTCTTACAGGAGAAGGATATAAAGGTCACGTATTTTGGGATACGGAAATCTTTCTTGCTCCCTTCCATCTTTACACCGAGCCGGAAATAGCGAAAAAGCTGTTACTGTACCGTTATAAACATTTACCGGAAGCAAAAGAAAAAGCCGCTCGAAACGGTTATGAGGGGGCGCTGTTCCCGTGGGAAAGTGCGTTTACCGGAAAAGAAGAGACACCGGAGTTTGCAGCGATCAATATTCGAACCGGCACTCGTCAAAAGGTTGCTTCTGCCCTTGCGGAACACCATATCGTAGCAGACATCGCCTTTGCGGTTGTCCAGTATTACGAAAGCACCCTTGATGATAACTTTATGAAAAATGAAGGCCTTGCTCTGCTGAAAGAAACAGCGCGTTTTTGGATCAGCCGGACGGCGGATGAAGGCGGAAAGCTTTCGATTCATGACGTAATCGGACCGGACGAGTATACGGAGCACGTCAATAATAATGCATATACCAATTACATGGCCTATTACAATGTAGAAAAAGCCCTTTATTTTATGGAACAATATCAAGATGAGGATCCGTCCCTGTTTGAGAAGGGGCGCGACTTTCTCAAGCGTTTGTATCTGCCTGAGCCGAATGACGAACGGATCGTTCCGCAGGACGATACCTTTTTAACGAAGCCGGCCATTGATTTGACCCCTTATAAACAAAAGCAGGGAAGCCAGGCAATTTTACTGGATTATTCGCGCCAGGAAGTGAATGAAATGCAAATTCTCAAGCAGGCCGATGTTGTGATGTTGCTTTATCTCTTCCCGGACTTGTTTTCGAGCGAGGTCGTCAAGAAAAACTTATTCTATTATGAGAAACATACGATTCATGATTCGTCGCTAAGTAAAGCGATACACGCGATAGTGGCGTCCCGCTGCGACGACCATGAAGCCGCATACCGTTTTTTCCAGGAAGCATGCTTAATCGATTTGGGCCCGAATCCCCGTTCTTCGGATGAAGGGATTCATGCCGCTTCCTTAGGAGCGATTTGGCTGGCGGCGGTATTCGGTTTTGCGAATATGACAATCAATCGGGACATGCTGGCATTAAACCCGAAATTGCCCGCCAATTGGAAAGAGTTAAAGATTCCTCTATGCTATCAAGGCAGAAAGCTGGAAATCAAGCTGACACATGAATTATGCGAGATAACGAAGTTTTCAGGGGAAGATGTAGAAATTGAGATAAATGGCCGTGTGTTCGAGTTGAGCGATCGGCTTGAAGTAACGATTACGAATAAAAATGGGTAGGGAAAAATGGAGAATAAACGGATTGAAGCGGTTGTGTTCGATTTAGACGGAGTCATTACGGATACGGCGCATTTTCATTACCTTGCCTGGAAACAGCTGGCACAGGAACTGGATATCGTTATAGACGAAGCGTTTAATGAGCGGTTGAAAGGGGTAAGCCGCATGGATTCCTTAGAGTTAATTTTACAAGAAGGAAATCGGCAAAACGACTTTAACCAGGCAGAAAAAGAAGAAATGGCAGCCAAGAAGAACGCTCATTACTGCGAATTTTTAAAAGAATTAACACCGGACGATGTCTTGCCGGGCATCCCGGAGTTGATTGCCGCGATTCAAGAAGAGGGGATTCCGATCGGTCTTGCATCCGTTTCGAAAAATGCCGGAACGGTTTTAAAGGCATTAAGACTCGAAGAGGCTTTCGATTATTGCGCCGATGCGGCGAAGATTCGCAAATCGAAGCCTGACCCTGAAATCTTCCTCACAGCCTGCGGCGGACTCGGCGCCGACCCGTCGCGGTCAATCGGAATTGAAGATGCTCAAGCCGGAATTGAAGCGATTAAAGGTAGCGGCATGTTCGCCGTTGGGGTCGGCGAATCCCTAACGAAAACCGATTATAAGGTTGCTGCAACAGCCGAGTTAAACTGGGAGAAAATGAAAGCAGTATATAATCGATACTAAGGCAAAAAAGATGGCTGTAGGCATATTCTCATATTCATGAAAATGTCTGCAGCCTTTTTAGGAGATGATAACATGTTCAAAGAGTCGATCTTTACTAAAATAGAAGAAAAATTAAAGAGCATTTATAAAGAAGCCTATCGCGACAGCTTTTTGGAGCAATTCCAAGCTCTTATGGATCGATGGGAGAAGGAGCAATGGGTTCGGATTGACCCCCCTTCCGAGAAAAACATCTATTTAATCGCCTATGGCGACAGTATTTTCGAACAGGGGGAACCTGCGTTAGAAACATTGCATCGATTTCTAAAACAGGAAGTACAGGATACGATTACCGATGTTCATTTGCTTCCTATGTTCCCGTACACTTCCGATGACGGTTTTTCCGTTGTGGATTATAATGAGATTAATCCCGAATTAGGCACATGGGATCATATCGCCAAGATGTCTAAGGATTACAGGCTGATGTATGATTTTGTTGCGAACCATATCTCAAAATCCAGCAAGTGGTTTCAAGGCTATCTTAACGGCGAGGACAAATATCAGGGATATTTTATTCCAAGAGATCCCGGGTTTAACCTTGAAAATGTAGTTCGGCCAAGAACCTCGCCGCTTTTCCATGAATACGAGGGCAAGGATGGTGTGAAGACGGCTTGGACTACATTCAGTGAAGACCAAGTTGATTTGAACTTCCGTCATTTCCCTGTATTGCTTGAGGCAACCGAGATTCTGCTGTCTTATGCTTATAAAGGAGCTTCCAGCATTCGTTTGGATGCGATCGGATTTATTTGGAAGGAGTCGGGCACCACATCGATGCATTTGCCGGAAGCACATGCAATCATTCAACTGTGGCGCGATGTCTTAAATTACTTTAAACCGAATACGCAGATTATTACGGAAACCAATGTGCCGCACCAGGAAAATATCAGCTACTTTGGCGACGGTACGAATGAAGCGCATATGGTTTATCAGTTTTCCCTGCCGCCGCTAGTCCTTTATACCATGACAACTCATGACGCGACGAAGTTAACTTCCTGGGCGAAGACAATCGGCAAGGTTTCGGACGAGGCTACCTATTTTAATTTCCTTGCCAGCCATGACGGAATCGGAATGCGTCCGACGGAAGGGATATTGACAGAAGAAGAGAGACAAAGATTGATAGATAAAGTCGTGGAAAACGGCGGACGGATTTCTTACAAAACGAATACCGATGGAAGCCAGTCTGTCTATGAAATGAATATTAATTACTTTAATGCATTGATCAATAAAGGCGAGGACGATACCGAAGAATTAGCGGTGAAAAAAATGCTGGCGGCTCATTCCATTCTTTTATCGGTGATAGGGGTACCTGCGATCTACTACCACTCTTTGCTCGGGTCTGAAAATGATTACGAAGGACTTGAAGCTTCAGGGATCAATCGCCGGATTAATCGCGAAAAGCTTGAATTTGGGGAGATTACGAGAGAACTGGAGGAAAATTCGCGCCGTAAAGGGATTTTCCAAGGCTTGCGGAAGATGATCTCGATTCGCAAGCGGCAAAGCGCCTTCTCTCCTTATGCCCCGCAAACGGTTGTCGATCTGAATGCAAACGTGTTTGCGTTGAAGCGCAAGAATGAAGCTACCGGGGATGAAGTATTCTTTATCGTCAATGTGGATTCGAAACCTGTAACGGCGGATATCGGCATTAAGGGACAAGACTTGGTAACAGGTCAAGAAGTTGATTCCGTAGTTACGCTTGAGCCATACCAATATTTATGGGTAAGGTGAGGAATATGAAGTTTTTAATTGCATCGGATTCCTTTAAGGGTTCGCTTTCCTCCATTGAAGTTGGAAAATGTGTGAAGAGAGGGATATTACGTGCGCTTCCGGATGCGCAGGTCGCCGTCTCTCCGATGGCTGATGGCGGCGAGGGAACGATTGACGCCTTGCTCCACGGTGACGAAGGGGAGGAAATCGAGGTTCGGGTCCATGGTCCGCTTATGGACCGGATCGTGTCCAGTTACGCTGTTTTCAGAGATGAAGCGGTTTTTATCGAATGTGCGCGAAGCAGCGGCTTGCCGTTAGTTCCAGTAGAATTGCGAGATCCAATGGTCGCGAATACCTATGGGTTTGGCGAGCAGATTAAGGATGCGATTAAGAAAGGATACCGTCATTTCATTCTTTCACTGGGGGGAAGCGCAACGAATGACGGCGGCGTCGGAATGCTCCAGGCTCTAGGATGGGAATTCTTCGACGAACAAGGAGTTTTATTGGGACTCGAGGGGAATCCGTTATTAAAGGCAGCTTCTTTTTCGGATCGTCATGCGCTGCCGGAGTTAGCGGACTGTACCTTTGTCGCTGCCAGCGATGTGACGAACCCGTTCTACGGACCAAACGGGGCGGCTCATATTTTTGCCAAGCAAAAAGGGGCAACTGACAGCGATATTGTTGAACTGGATGCGGCGTTACAGCGATTTTCCGCTTTGATTCGATCGATATATGGAACGGATGTTCAGGAAATTGCCGGAGCGGGGGCTGCGGGCGGATTAGGCGGAGCGATTGCAGGTCCTTTGAAAGGAGCGATCCGTTCAGGTGTCGAACTCGTCATGGAGTTAACAGGCCTTGAGGAAAAAGTAAAGTCCGCGGACGTGGTGGTTACCGGCGAGGGAAGTATTGACAATCAGTCCTTAATGGGAAAGGTTCCTTTTGGGGTCGCCCGGCTTGCCAACAAATACGGAAAACTGGCAATCGGCATTGCGGGTAGAATTGATACAAACCTCGAAGAAGTAAATAAATGCTTTAACGGTGTATTTTCAATTCAAACAGAATGCCGTACCTTGGAAGAAGCCATGGATCCGCATATATCCGCATTACAGTTGGAGGTCACCGCAGAGCAACTTGCTAAGGTGATCGGGTTTCGATTCAAGCGTTCTTAAAATATCGAGAACTGAATATTATGTTTGAAACGCTTTCGAAGCGCTCCCTCCTTTAGAATCGATATGAAGGAGGGATTTTGCGTGGAATTAGACAAACATCGGAAGAATATTGGTAAGACCGGATGGAAAACAAGAGCGTTCATTTTCATCATGGTTATTTCGGTAACGACAATGCTCCTATCCTCGGTCGCTGCGGGGGAACCGTTCGATCTAAAGGATGCGACGATTGATCCGAACGTCAAACGAAACGTTCCCATCCTTAAAATTCCGGTACAACCGGAGCAACCGAAGCAACCCGGCAATCCGAAGGCGACGGTCAGATGGGAATACCGTTTTAATGCTATGGTATTTACTGCGCCGGCGGTCGGTCCGGACGGAACGATCTACGTGGGCGCGGATAAGCGAAAACTGTATGCGATTAAGCCGGACGGATCCTTGAAGTGGGAAATCGAATTAAATTTTTCGCCGAATAAACTCGCCGTCGGATCTGACGGTACGATCTATGCGGCTGCAGATCCAAATGCAAGCAACGAGGTCCATGCCTTCGATCCGGATGGGAAAAAGAAGTGGGAATTTACAAGGGGAGGACCCGAAGTCAAGCTTTATTTTGACAATCCGTTCTCAGCTCCGGCCGTAGGGACGGATGGGGTCATCTACATCGGCGGAGCCAGCGATAGGAAAATGTATGCGATTGAGCCGGACGGAGCGAAAAAGTGGGAGAACGCGACAGCGGGGTTGGCCGCTTCCCCTATAGTCGGGAAAGACGGGACGATCTATGTCGGCGACACCAGCGGGGTTCTGTATGCATTCACATCGACGGGAGCTAAAAAATGGACACTTCCTATTGGCGGGCTCATTTTCAATGCGCCGACAATTGCGCCGGACGGTACAATCTATTTGACAACTCGCGTTTTAGGGCTAAAGGAACAAGGATTATATGCCGTTCATCCGGAAGGATTGAAGAAATGGAGCTATACGGACTACTCCTACCCACGCTCTTCCCCGACCATCGGCGCCGACGGCACCATTTATGTCGGAGCGGAAATGGAGTTGCTCGCCTTCAATCCGGACGGAACAGTGAAATGGAGGATGCTTACCAAAGACACGATGCGCTCGAAACCGGCTGTAGGAATGGATGGCACCATTTATGCCGGTACTAATAATATGTTATACGCGGTAGATTCCGACGGGAAAGTGAAATGGGAGTTTGGCGCAAACTCAATCGGCTCTAAAGACCCTGTTATAGGAAACGACGGAACCCTTTATGCGGTCTCTTCTTCTTCCTTGCACGCGTTGGGTACCGTCGCCGCGAGCGGCATCAGCTTAAATAAAAATATGCTTAGCCTGCAAGCGGGAAGCAGCGAAGAGTTGACGGCAAAGGTGAGCCCCGAGCAATCAACGAACAAATTGGTGAAATGGGGAAGCGGCGACAGCACAGTGGCTACGGTGGACAACGAGGGCAAAGTTAGCGGGATCGCGCCGGGCATCGCCGTCATTACGGCAACTGCCGAGGACGGGGGATTCGCCGCCCAATGCGTCGTCACGGTCGTTCCAGCCCAAGCGCCGGCCCCCCCGTTAACCCCCGCTCCGGCACCGACGCCAGCACCGGTACCCGTTCCCGTGCCGGAACTTCCATTCCCCGATATTGCGGAGCATTGGGCGAAGACGAACATTATAGCAGCCGCCGAGCTAGAGATCGCGAACGGTTATCCGGACGGAACGTTCCGGCCGGATGGCAACGTGACCCGCGCCGAGTTTGCGGTCCTGCTGATGAAATGGATGAAACCGGCGGCGGAAGGCGCCAAGCTCGCCTTTGCTGACCAGGACAAGATCGGGGATTGGGCGGTTAAGGCGGTCTCGCAGGCCGTACAACTCGGCATTATCAACGGTTATCCGGACGGTACTTTCCGGCCGTCGGCCAACATCAGCCATGCGGAAATGATCGTCATGGTTGCCAGAGCGTCAGGCTTGCCTGCCGACGGAGAGTCGCAAACCGGCTTTGCCGACGAGGAAGCCATCCCTGCCTGGGCGAAAGACGCCGCAACTGCGGCAAAGCAAAACGGCATCCTCGATTTCTGGCGCGATAACCGGTTTGCGCCGCAGGTTAAGTCGACCAGAGCGGAAGCCGTGTCGGCCATCGTGCGGATGCTCGAGTTGAAAAATTAGGGTATACCGGAATATTGGTGTTCAGATTGCAAGAAACTAAAAAGCGTCAATTTCAGCATGCCGCGAGCGGCTGGCTCCCCCGCCGGGTGGGCTAACCAAACCTAGACACGCTAATCGCCTGTAAATCATCTTGTTGCCGGGTGTAACGAAACTATAACACGCTAATGAAGGGAAAAAGGCGATAAAACGGCCGATTTCCAATGAATAACGATACGCACTTTCGTTAGGATGGGAACGTCATCATTTGGAGCCCAATAAGGATTGTCAGTTTCCAAATTGAATTCTACATGAAAAGAGCACTGCCTGTTGGGCAATGCTTTTTCATGTTTTATAGATTCATTTTCATTTTTTGTGTATCTGTTCGTAGAAAGCCCGTATTTTTTCCGTATTCTTTTCAGATCGCAATTTTTCAAGTTCTTTAATTTCTTCGGAAGTCAATTTCCTTACTGTTATTGAAGTTCCGGGAGGAATCGACTTGTCTTCTTGATGTGTAATTGTAACTGATGTTCCAGGAGGGTACTTCTCAGTCGATTCTTTTACTCTAGCGATGCTCTCAGGCGAATAATACCCCTCCTCTTTAGTGACCTGTTTTTGTTCAGCGGGCGTCAATTCGTCAAAAGGTACAGGGTGTTCGTAACCTTCAAGAACATATACGCCCCCTAGACCCTCTTCGGTTACGAATTTTTGTTCATCAGGCGTTAGAGCGCTATATCTCAAGAGTTGTACGCCCTCATATAGTATAGAGTCACCTGCGCCTTCAATAGTTTGATTCGTATTGGTATTGATATTGGGTGTCATACTAGCCGCCCAGGCGGCTGTCGATGTACCGATTGCTCCAATAGCAATGACTGCCGCTGCGGTCATAATCATCGTATGTTTTTTCAGTTTTTTCACATTAAGCATGTTCGTTAATCTCCTTTTCAATTGTTTGCCGTCGCCGGATAAGGAGGCGCAAAATCGAATGGGCATGCCCCTTGAACCTATCATCACGTTCAGGATCGTTTCACCATACCGTTTTCGCTCGGTGTAAGACATTTCCTTCACGACTTCTTCGTCACAGGATAGCTCGCTCCATGTATGAATGTCTTTCCGGAGAAGGTGAACGAAGGGATTAAACCAATGCAGGCTGCTTGCTGCCAATGCAATCGCCTTGATCCATAAGTCTTTCCGTTTCAAGTGAATCAATTCATGATGGATCACCATGCCCATGTCCACATTCGCGATATTCTCCATAGGGAGATAAATCGTAGGTTTCCATAAGCCCACAAGAACGGGACTTCGAACAGCAGAGCTGTAAGCAAGTCGGACGTTGCTTGGCATGCCAAGAGCTTGCTTCATCAGTTTCAGCTGTTTGGCAGCTTCGCTGTTCTCCGGCACGGACGAACGGGTTTGCTGTAAGTTTTTTATAAACCTGCGATAACAATATACTTGCCATATGGCAAAAACCAAAGCTCCTGTACCCCAAATACTCAGAAAGACGAAAGCTGCATCGGCAGAAAGATTCAGTTCTGGTATGAACCCATTGGGTAGGCCGGGCTGTGCTTGTTGCACGCTCGAAGGCAGACCGGCTATAGGAAGGGTTGTCGTTTGCTTCGGAATGAAGAGTTGCACAAGCCGGTTCGTAACAAAGGCTACAGGTAAAAGATAAAATCCTACTGCCATTTTTCCCATCGCATATCGCCATTTCGCAGAGAAAACGTCTGGAGAAACGAGCCGCAACAGGAGAATGCAGATCAAAACGGTACTTCCCGCAACGGAAAGGGAGACGAGCAGTTCCAGAAGTTTACTCATAGACTGCACCTCGCTTACTTCTCCGAAAACCATTGCTTCAGCTCTGCAATGTCTTCATCCGAAAGCTTGTCGCCGTCATACAAAGCAGCGATTAAGTTTTTAACCGATCCTTGGTATAACCCGTCCAGTACATGTTGCGTTTCCGCCAGTTTGTAATCTTTCGGCGATATGAGGGGAACATACTTGTTCGTTCGGCCATGCTTCGTGGTTTCTAGCGCCCCTTTGTCCACCAACCGCGATAGGAAGGTGGAAATCGTTTGTGCCTTCCACTCCTTACCCCGCTGAGCGAAAATTTGCAACAATTCGGTCGATGTGACAGGCGGGTCACATTCCCAAATCACCCCCATCAATTCCATTTCAGTGTCAGACAATTTTTGCATTTTTTCCATGGGTGTACACCTCTTTAATTCTCGTTATGCGTCCATAACGATTTCATTACTACGGTCCGTAGTAATACGAATTTACTACAATTCGTAGTAGATTGTCAAGAGAAGTTCACCTTGAATTTTCTACAAAATGTAGTACTATTAATTTACTACAGAACGTAGTAACTGAAGATGGAACTGCAGAACATTGCATAAGGATGAGTGTATACATGGACATACAAACCAAAGTGGCGATATTAAGACAACATGAAGCGTATTGCTATCAGATTTGCTATTATCTCATTCAAAATGAACAACTCTCCGTTCAAGCAACTCGTGAGGCATTATTAGAACTGGCCCATGATCCCGCTTTTTTTAGCGATACTGACGAAGAACAAAAGAAGAAAGTAAGACTAGTTGCTGTTCGTTTAGCGTTGAAAATAAAGGCGATGTGCTTGAAATGACCAAAAGGCTATCCATCTTTTCCATTTGCGGAGTATAATTTGGGTATTCTAATACCATTGGCAATTGGGAGTTTGGGCAAAATGAATAATGACTATCAAGGCAGAATTGATAAAGTAATGAAATATATAGAGGAACATAGCGATCAAAAACTCAACCTCGATATATTGGCCGGCGTTTCGAATTTTTCAAAGTACCATTTTTCAAGAATATTTACATCCCTTGTTGGCGTCACTCCGGCAGCATTCGTAAATCGAGTGCGTTTGAAAAGGGCTGTTCGATATTTGGCTGAAACCGACAAGAGCGTTCTGGAGATATTGCATCTATGCGGGTTTGAATCCGTGTCGACCTTCAACGCACTCTTCAAGAAACATTATGGCAAAACCCCAAGCGAGCTTAGAAACAGCATAAGACAAAATAGCAATTTCTCGTCATATGTTAGCAATAAGCAAGAAGAGTTCGTTCCTCTTCAAGATTACAATAAAAACGGGAAAAATGATCTTTTGAGGAGGGCTTGGGGAAAGATGATCACAATCACGGAACTTCCGGAATATGAAGTGGCGTATGTTAGACATGTCGGGAGCTACATGGACACTCGCGTTGCGTGGGACAAGTTAGGAGAATGGGCAAGTCGACAAGGACTTACTCCGCATAATCAGTTTTTTATTGGCATATCGTTGGACGATGGGAATCTCGTCGACGAATACGCTTGCCGTTACGATGCTTGCGTTACGTTGCCAAGCGGATTTGAAAAACATAAGCATGCAACGCATGTGCAATTCCAAACCTTATCCGGCGGCATGTATGCTCTGTACTCGTACTACGACACCATTGATAAATTCGTTCTCGCTTATCAAAACGTATTCGGCCTATGGCTGCCGAATAGCGAATATGAGGCCGACGACAGGCCGTGCCTCGAATTTTGCATGAACGATCCCGCTTCGGATCCGGAAGGAAAATGCAAGGTCGATCTATACGTGCCGCTCAAGAAGAGAGCATGAAAAATAAAATCCAACGGCAAGAACTTGCACTATTTTTTCAATAAAAAATAGGAACTGGAGCGGTGAAGGAATGAACTTGGAGGCCATTTTTGGACAATTCCCTATCTTGAAGTCGGACGGTTTAACGCTTAAGAAAATTGAAGAGTACCATTTTGACGACGTTTTTGAAATCTATAACAATGATAAAGTATTTGAATACTGCGGTATTATCCCTAAACATAATAAAGAGACGGTAAAAAAAATGATCGGCCATTTTGAGAGAGACTATCATAAAAAGTCGAGAGTCAAGTGGGGAATCTTCGGCCATTCGGAACCCGATCGCCTGCTTGGTATCATTGAAGCTTTCGACTTGAATCAAAAGGTAAACATGGCGACGATCGGCTACTTTTTGTCGGAGTCGCAGTGGGGGAAAGGGATCGCGACCGAAGCGGTACATCGATTGCTCGATTTTCTGTTTACGGATGTCAACGTCAACAGAATTCAGGCTGAAGTCATGCCTCCGAATGAAATTTCCAAGAAAGTATTGTTAAAGAATGGCTTCGTGTATGAAGGAACGTTAAGACAAGCTACGCTTTGGTCAGGCAAAGGTATCGTCGATTTGGAGATCTATAGTATTTTGAAAGTCGAATGGAAGGATTTGAAGAACAATGAGGCGAGATCGTTTAGCAGAAGCGATTCAACTGCGCGAGGAAGGAAGAGCGAAGCAAGACCAAGACATTCTGAAGGAAGCTAGAGCGCTGCTGACCGATTTGGCCGCCGCTTACCCGGATGACGCGGAGATTAGTTTCCAGTTGGGAGTGGCTCATGACAATTCGGGATTGGGAGCAGAGGCTATTCCTTACTACGAACGAGCCCTTGAATTAGGGCTCTCCGGACCGGATCTTGAACGATGCTTGCTTGGTCTAGGAAGCACGTATCGTTATTTGGGATACTACCGGCAAGCGGAAGAAACATTGCGCCGGGGTGTGACGGAGTTTCCCGACAACCGGGCTCTTCAGGTATTACTCGCGATGGCCCTGTATAATACCCAGAGCTACAAGGAAGCGATGGAAATCGTCCTGGTCAATTTGATGGAGACAACGACCGACGAGAAACTTCATTACTTCAAACGAGGTCTTATGTATTACGCGACACATCTTGATGAGACGACGTGAAATCGATAATTTGCATGCAACTCCGACTTTTGCATCTTATCGATTTCCCTCATTTGCAATATGCTGCGACCTGCCATTGGCCTTTTGACCTTCAAGTACCATGCACGTACTTGTGGAAAAAGCAACAAGACTTCCTATCTCATCGAACAGGCTGCATTCCACCAACCCGATCGTTTTGCCGCGTTTTTTCACTACTGCTTCAGCCTTGATTTTTCCCTGCCAAACCGGTTTCAAGAAATTGATTTTCAATTCAATGGTCGTGAATGTTTCATGAGGCTGAAGCGTCGTTCCGAACGCCATTCCCATAGCCATGTCGGCAAGGGTTGTCGTGACGCCGCCAGTAACCGTTCCTTGTGGATTGGAATGATCGTTCCTTGCTTCCAATTCGAAGACCGAACGCCCCTCCTCGATGTCCAAAGGCCTTATACCCAATAAAAGCTCCACGGGAGAAGGCGCGGTTTCGCCGGCGATAATGCGTTTATATTGGGACAACAATCCGTTCAAGAGATTATCTCCTTCCAGCGTTAATGATTTATCTATTTCATTATATAATATATGGTAAATAATAGAAAGTCGAGTTGAATTGTATCTTAGTCCTTGGCGA
This sequence comes from Paenibacillus sp. CECT 9249, assembly GCF_918697855.1. Classification (NCBI taxonomy): domain Bacteria; kingdom Bacillati; phylum Bacillota; class Bacilli; order Caryophanales; family Paenibacillaceae; genus Paenibacillus; species Paenibacillus sp. CECT 9249. The sequence continues at coordinate 19,683 of NZ_CAKKLI010000052.1, forward strand.
ATACTGGTAATTTTGCTATTCTATTAATAAATGGGACCGGAATGGGAGTTACACTGCATAGATTTCTCAAATGGTTTTATAATAAAATGAGAAAAAACAAGGAGGGTATAAAACATGAACAAGAATAAGTTTACACCTCATGGTTTTCACACTGTTACGCCGTATTTTACGGTGGAAGACGCGAATAAGATGATTGAATTTGTGAAAGAAGTTTTTGATGGGGTTGAACTGAATCGGGCATCTAACGACGAAGGTAGAATCACTCATGCCGAAGTCCGCATCGGCGACACGATTATCGAATTGTCGGCCGGAAACGAAAACTTTCCGCCCAGACAGAATTCGCTTCACGTGTTTGTTCCAGATACGGACCTGTGCTACCGACGGGCATTGGACGCCGGGGCGACTTCGCTGTATGAGCCGTCGGACATGCCGTATGGCGAGCGAAGCGGAGGGGTGGAAGATCCCTTTGGCAACCATTGGTATATCGCGACCTTTCTTGGAGAAGAAGGCAGCGGTTACTACAAATAAAGTTAGACAATTTGCTCTCTCGGTTCGTCGACGAGTTGGAGAAAGATTGGATCGATGAGATCAACCGCAATTATTCCGGATTGGCTCTCAAAGAGAAAATGCAAATAGGATATTTCTATGAAATGAATTCGGTCATAGATCTTATTGATCCTACTATTTTTCAAAGGGAATAGATTATGACCTGTTATTCAAATATTCATCTGCTATTTTTCTGCAAATATCCTTTGAATCATAATCGGAATCGATTAAATATGCAATAAATATATCTTCCACTTCCGTACTGTCTATTGTCGCTAAATAACGAAACGCTTCCTCGAACAACACCTTCCAATTCGCGTCATGGATGATTTTCTTTGCCAGTTCGAACGCTTTGTCGGGTTCTTGGTATTGCAGTTTCTTAAAAATCATCTCCAACTCGAACTCTGCCTTGTCGTCCCGCCTAGCCATCACTTCTCTAATTCGTTCATCCGAAACATCTCCTGCCAGATCGGAGAACGCAATGGATAAATAGTCGGGATATTTTCCTTTTCCAAAATCGATTCCTACGGGTTCATTCTCATGCAGCCATACGTTCCGACAATCATGAACAATTTTCTCAACTTCTTGAATCTCAAGTTTCGATTTCCTGGAATCGGATGTCTTTTTTAGATATTTATAAATCCTCTCAGGTTTTCTAAATAAGTTCAAATCGTACCTTTCTCCGCCGGCATACATCTTATCCGGCTTTTTGTCTTGATCGTAACTAAATCCTGTCACTTTAATTATGGTTAAACAATCGATACTTTTATTTTCGATATAAGCTGCAGTTGCTCGATGGTGTCCGTCTAATAATGTGCTCATGAACCCTTCATAATAAAAGGCTAGTCCTGTCATGGTCTTCCCGTCGTTGATCTCATCTAAGTAATGGTTAACTCTTTCCTCGTTCAAACAATGAATATTCTGAGACGGAAGGAGGAATTTGGGAGTGCCGGAACTGACATGAAACTTATAATATACGTCCGCCGATGCTCTATAGCGTTTTTTAGAAGCGGATAGATTCCAAAAAAAATGGCCGTCGCCATCCGTTGGAATCATCTCGATGCGGGTAAGCAAATAGTATCCGTTTTCTAAGATTGGCAGCATAGGTTTCACATTTTCAAAAGCATCGGCGATGTCATTGGCTAATTCCTGTGAATATTTAATGGTATCAATCAGGCTTTTATCAACATTCTCTCTGCCTAACCCAATACTTAAAATTTTTGCGCAAGTAGGACAGTACAACTCTTCCCCGTAGCTGTTTATCAATGGCTTATGGTCCAGCAGCAAAAATCCGTATGTATCGCCATTTTTATCGTTCCCATACTTCGCGGTCAACTTCCCTGTCCCTTTGTTTACCCGGAAAAGAAGGGCATCATTTCCCCATCTATTATGCGTGCCAGGGATTAAATCTTCGAACTCGATCGGCTCTGAAAAATGAAAAAGTTTCAATTCATCACCCCTTAGGTGCTCGCTAGTTTACTTATATTGTAAGCCATTTATCATATTACAGCTACCACTAACGCCCCTCTTTACTAATTCCTCCAATATCGTCATTTTTTATAGTTGACAATTCCTATCGGAATTCCATATAATCAAACTCAACTTGCTATCGTATTTACTATTTTCACAACTGTCGGGAGATCAGAAGATGAACAAAACGAAGAAATGGTATACGAACCAATTAGTACCGTGGCTTTTCCCTATCATAACGATTGTACTTTGGCAAATACTAGGACAATCCAAGATTATCAGTTCTTCCATCCTGCCAACGCCGTTGGACGTGGTAGAGGCTGCGATTCAATTAACGGGTTCCGGTAAATTGCAAGAACATGTTTTTATTAGTACGCAACGCGCTTTAATCGGATTTTTCATAGGGGGGATCATCGGTTTTATACTAGGCCTATTGAATGGAACGATTACGTTTTTTGAAAGAACAACGGATACAACCATGCAGATGATTCGTACCATCCCTCATTTGGCGCTGATTCCGCTCGTCATTCTATGGTTTGGAATCGGCGAATCCGCCAAAATATTTCTCGTTGCGCTAGGTGTCATGTTCCCTGTCTATATCAACACTTTCAGCGGCATTCAAAATGTGGACCGCAAACTGATTGAGATGGGAACCGTTTATGGGTTATCCAAGTGGAAATTGTTTGCGAACATTATTTTGCCCGGCGCCTTGCCTTCCATTCTGGTTGGCATTCGTTATGCGCTCGGTGTCATGTGGATGTCATTAATTGTAGCGGAGACGATTGGCGCCGATTCAGGGATTGGCTTTATGGCAACAAGCGCCCGCGAATTCATGCAAATGGACATTGTCGTGCTAACCATTGTTCTATACGCGATACTAGGAAAGCTATCCGATGTCATTGCGAAACTGTTCGAACACCGCTTTTTACAATGGAATCCTGTTTACCGTAAGAAATAACTAGCCTGTTGGGGGATGTCATGGTCAACATTGAACTGAAACATGTCGGCAAAAGTTACGGCGAGAATGAAGTATTACATCATATCGATTTATCGATCGAGCAAGGAAGCTTTACGGCCATCGTTGGAAGAAGCGGCTGTGGAAAGAGCACTCTATTGCGAATCATTGCAAAATTGGAGCAGATCACAACGGGGGAATTGCATTTTTCCGGTAAAGAAACGAACGATCCGAAAATCCGGATCATGTTCCAAGACGATAGGCTGCTGCCCTGGAAAAATATTATGAAGAACATTGAGCTTGGCGCAGTCAATCGGAATGTTGCAAAAGAGTCATTGGAGAAAGTGGGATTGATCGACAAACAATATGATTGGCCCGACCAACTGTCAGGCGGACAAAAACAACGCATTGCCCTGGCCCGGGCATTGGCAAGCAATCCGGATATTTTGCTTTTTGACGAGCCGCTTGGCGCGCTTGACGCGCTAACCCGAATCGAAATGCAGAACCTGATTGAAGAGTTGTGGCAGCAGCAGAAATTCACTTCCCTGCTCGTTACCCATGATGTAACGGAAGCCGTACGTTTAGCGGATCGCGTGATCGTGATCGACCGGGGCGTCATTCAGTTGGATGAACGCATTGACTTGCCAAGACCTCGGGAACGTGACGATACGTTTACCTTCCATGAGAAAAAAATATTAAATCAAATTCTAGGAGTGTAGAACATGAAAAAAACATTTTTAATTACTCTAGTTGCTCTTTTTACTCTGGTTTTAGCGGCTTGCGGAAACGATTCCGCCAACACGCCCGCCGGCGCTGACGGATCTGCCGTTCCGCCGGAAAATGATCAAAAAGGCGTTGTCACTATTGGCTATCAAAAAGGAAATACGCTAAACATTTTAAAAGAACACGGGAATCTGGATAAAGCGTTAAGCGAAAAAGGCTATAAGGTGGAATGGAAAGTGTTTCCTACCGGTACGGTGTTATTGGAAGCTTTAAATACGAATAACATTGACTTCGGCCATGCATCCGACGGTAACGCCGTGTTTATGCAAGCCGGGGGACATCCTTTGAACTATGTGGCATCTGAAGCCCCGTATCCGGAAGGCGTCGCATTAGTTGTCAAAGCGGATTCCGGGATTCAAAGCGTCAATGATTTCAAAGGGAAAACGATCGGGGTAACCAAAGGCGGCAACCAGCATTATTTGCTTTTGGTCGCCTTGGAGAAGGCCGGCATTGATTTAAACGATGTCAACGTCAAGTTTTATAAAGATGCCGCGGAAGGCTTGGCTGCCTTTACGAAAGGCGAATTCGACGTATACGGTACATGGGATCCGTACTTGGCAATTGTAGAGAACACGGTAGAAACGCGCACCATTGTTAATGGCTCCGGCAATTCGGAAAATCGGACGTTCTATTTTGCGAGCAAAGAACTTTTGGACAACAAACCGGAAGTCGTGACGACCATTCTTCAAGAATTGCAAAATGCCGATACGTGGGCCAATGAAAATAAACAAGAAATTTCGAAAATCCTATCCGCTGAATTGGGGTTAGACGTTGCGCCTCTGCAAAAAGCCAATGACCGCCGTACATTCGGCGTTGAACAGATTGGCGACGCTATAATTACAAGCCAGCAAAAACTGGCCGACAAATTCGTTGAGGCGGGACTGCTGGAAACAAAAATTAACGTCAAAGACGCCGTTCAGATCGACAAGTCTATCATTCCAAGCAACATCAAGCAGGAGGATTAAACATGACACAAGTAATCGAAAATGCATTCTTAAGCTATGGCAACGAAAATGCGCCTGTAAAAATAGAAGTGTTTTTGAACCTGGCGTGCCCGTATTGCGCAACATTCTTTCAAGCGGCTGACGAAACATTGCCCCCTTATATTGAGAACGGCCAAGTTCAATATGTGGTGAAACATTATGACAAACCGCGCGAAATGCTTTTATATGGCACACTGGCGAACGCATTTTTAGACTATAAGGATCCGCAGCGAGTCTACGAGCTGATGAAGGATTTGTTCGCCAAACAAAGCGAGTGGAGCGAATCCGACAGCCATTCGATTAAAAAGCTGTTAGCCAAAGAGTACGGTTTACAGGAGCAACCTGAAAATATAGACTTAAGTTTGAAAATTATCGCAGAAGCCATAAAACGTCAGGTGAAGATGGTCCCGACGGTATTCATTAACGGCAAAGAGTTTCAATACCCTGTTGAAATTGACGCCGGCGGGTTAAAAAAGGAAGTCGAGCAGGCTCTGGCCTAAGAGATGATCGGCATTCGAACGGACTGTTGAGAAACCGGAACATGACTTGTTCTATGAAAAAGAGTCAACTTCATAATCCGCCACCGTTGAAGTAACTGGCTTTATTGCACATATAGAAAGGGTTGCCCCTACATTGCGAAGGCGATCCGCACGGTGCTCCTTGTTTGGCGCTAACGAAACTGACCATCCTTATTGGGCTCAAAATGAGGACATTCCCAATCTAACGAAAGTACGTATCGGTATTCCTTGGAAATCGGCGGTTTTATCGCCTTCTTCCCCTCATTAGCGTGTTTCAGTTTCGTTACACGAGCAACAAGGTGATTTTCAGGCTATTAGCGTGTTTACGTTTCATTAGCCCGCTCCCCGGGTCGTCAGCCGCGCAGCGGTATGATGAAATTGACTCACGATGCATGTATTTTCCCCAAATAAGGGATCCTTTGTCCGCGTCGCGACATTAGCGTTGCAACGTTTTTTAGGGTGATATAGACGTATATATGAGTTTGGATTATTCAAGAAGGATTCACCAAACGATTATATTGGGAATTGCGGATTGGTCAGCATCTCAAAAGAACATAACAACGGTGAACTCGGATTCTTCGTTCGTCACGAATATTGGAATATGGGTTTTTCCACAGAAGCTTGCCAAGCTTTGATTGAGTTCGGTTTTAACGACCTAGGTCCTCTGAGTGGCTTCGAAAGCGTCAAACTCTTTGAAAAACGGGCAGTTGGATGCCACACCAACCGCTTACATCGCATTGGCCGTATTCATTATCACCCACAGCAACGACCGTGCCGTCCGATGTAAGGCCGAGAGTATGAGCGCAACCCGCCGCAACTGCCACAATATCGCGCCAGCCGCTTACATTGCATTGGCCATGCTCATTCCAACCCACAGCCGCCACCGTACCGTTCGATGTAAGGCCGATGGTATGATAACTACCCGCCGCTATCGCCACAATACCGCGCCAGCCGCTTACATTGCATTGGCCATGCTCGTTCCAACCCACAGCCGCCACCGTGCCGTCCGATTTCAGCCCGACGGTATGCAGGTAACCCGCCGCTACCGCCACGATGTCGCGCCAGCCGTTTACATTGCATTGGCCATACCGATTATTACCCGCAGTCGTCACCGTGCCGTCCGATTTCAGCCCGACGGTATGCCAGTCACCCGCCGCTACGGCCACCATATCACGCCAGCCGCCTACATTGCATTGGCCTTCATTATTTCGACCCACAGCCGCCACCGTGCCATCCGATGCAAGACCGACGGTACGACGCCAACCCGCCGCTATCGCCACAATATCGCGCCAGCCGCTTACATCGCATTGGCCATGCTTATTCCAACCCACAGCCGCCACCGTGCCGTCCGATGTAAGACCAATGGTATGAGCATTACCCGTGTTCGTCGCCATATGAACACTACCAGCGGCGACCGCTACAATATCGCGCCAGCCGCCTACATCGCATTGGCCATATTTATTATCGCCCACAGCCGTCACCGTGCCATCAGAGTTAAGCCCAACGGTATGACGACGCCCCGCCGCTATGGTATCTTTAGGCCACCGTTTCCCCTTTAACGCCGCTTCTTTCGGCGAAATATAACCCATGTTCTACCTCCTTGAAAACAAGACCTATTTTATTATAAACCGGCTCCACTCCGAGCGGATGCCGCGTAGAATCGCGGTCGAGCGCCTTAGCTAAGGTCCGCATCGGCTTCCCATCTTTTCAGGATAACGGGGAAATCGCGCCATTTTGTCGCTCAAAAATGTGCAACAGTGCATGTTGATTACGCTTGTTCCAACTCTTTAATCAAATCGTCCATATAGAAAACGGCAACTTTAAAAGCCTTTATCCTTCTCGTAATGTAGGTCCGCTGCCCACTGCCCGCTTTTGATTTCTTAAGAAATGAAGGAAGTGTCAACAGCAAGCCCTCAAGTTCCTTTTTTGCTTCAATTAAATCTGTTTTGCTGACATCCAACTCCTGGCCTTCCCAACGTGCAAGAAGCGTATCTACGCCAATCCGAGCAGACTTCATTCGCTTCTCAAGCAACCTCGTCTGTGGCGCATCTGTTTTCATATGGGAAAGCGCCTTTTCCGATTTACGAATTATCGACTTAAACGCTTCAACCGACTGCCGCTTTTCTTCTGCTGTCAAATTTTCCATGAACAAATCACCTCCAACTTCGATCATACAACATTCATGCAAGATTTCGTTTGATATACCAATCATCCTTGTGGGGAGGGCCGGTATTTCTTATAATGTTGTTGTCGTACTTTAAGGTTTGACTTTAAGGAAGGTGTCGCCAATGGACAAAACCTTTACGCCGAAACAAATGGCCAAGAGACTTCATGTTAGCACCACCACTTTGCGAAGATATGAAGATCTCGATTTGGTGCCCGACGTACCTCGGACAGCCAGTAATAGAAGATATTATACACCGGTCCATGTTCAAGCTTTCATTGCTTTACGTGCCTTAAGAAAAGGATTCGATATTCCTGTCAGCTACGATGTCATGAGTTTGTTAAAAAAAGGCTGCCTCGAACAGGCACTTTGGAAAATCAATTTACAACAGTACAACATCCAAGCAGAGAAACAACGCGTCGAAGAGGTCATGAGCCTGATTCAACAAACCGACTTCTCCAAGTACAGGAATATGCAGGTAACGGAAGAGATGAAAATCGGGGAGGTTGCCGCTATCGCCGGTGTTAACCCATCCGCTATTCGACATTGGGAAAAGGAGGGGCTCATTCGCTCTAAGCGGAACCCGGAAAACGGATATAGGGCCTTTACGTCGCGGGAATTAAAAAAGATTATTGTGCTAAGCAGTTTACGGAAAACCGTCTTTTTCATTGAAAGCATGAAACAGTTGCTTGAAGCCTTAGAGACGCATGATTTAACTGCTATTGAACGCTCCTTCAAGGTGGCTCTGCAGCAGCTAAATGAGCAATTGGAAAAGCAAATGAATGGCATATCAGAAATGATGAGATATATAAACTATTTTGCCAAGTAGAGTGGTCATTGGATTTTGATGGTTGTTCACGGTCTAATTACACCAAAAGAAATAGAGGGGCGGAAGCCCCTCTTCATAGTTTCGCTAATACATCTTATCATCAGGTTTTACTCCCGCTCAGGATCATTTCCATCCACTCGATGGCTATTAATTAGCTGTAATATCCACTCCTCGTCAAATCGGAGCTTTTCCAACCGATGCCGGAAAAAGATCAGAATATATTGCTGTTCCCCCTTGGGAATCCGCTCATCCTTGCTCGCATACTCCAACCGCTCTTCCTCGTGGCGGATTTCATACCGCAGGTAATCCTTGTATTGGTGTAAAATTAAAAACTGCAATTCCTTACTGATCAGACTAAAATTTTTCAGTTTCGTATAAAAATGCAGCTCGTAATCCGGCGAGTATGGAATCGGTTCTTCCATCAACCGAAAAAAACGGATTCTGCCTTCCTCTGTCAGTTTATAAATCTTTATCTTTTTTCCTCTTCCTTGTCTGGCGCCCTCCGGTTGTTCATCGGGGACCTGCTCGATTAATCCGTCTGCAAGCATGCCGTGGATAAGCGGATATAGCGCACCCCAGCTGACTTTTCGCGTAGGTCCAACAATTCCGTTCAAAATCTGATGCAGCAAATAACCGTGCATCGGGTTATTCATCAATTCGCCGAGTATGAACAATTCATTCAAGAGAAAGGCCTCCCTTATAAGTTTACTGCTTTATAAGTAAACAACAGTATACCATACGGTTGCCTGAAAAAACAGAAAAGCCGCGTTTGTCGCGACTTTTCCAGACCGTATTCGTTTGTGGGCGATTCCGGCCTGTCACGCCGAATGCTGTTGCGCTACCACCTCACGGTGTTTCGGCAGGAGCAGCATGGCGAGCAGGTTCGCAATCGCGATGCCGCATATGAGCAGAAAGACGGCATGCATGCCGGCAGCCAACTCCGATTTGGAGCCAAGCGTGGTCACATGCTGGTTGTAAATGGTGCCGAACACCGTGATGCCGACCGTTTGGCCCATCGCGCGAAACAGCATGCTGGAAGCGTTGGCGACGCCGCGTTGTTCCCAGCCGACGACCGATTGCACGACAACGGTGGAAGGCGTCGCGACGAAGCCCATTCCCAGCCCGAATAGGACGAGGATACCAATCCAGAATACGTAGGGCGAATTCATCTGAAGCGCAATAAGCCAGATGGAGGCGGCCAATACGAGGGAGGAGCCAAATACAATCGATGCCTTCACCCCGAGTCGGTACATGAGCCTGCCGGCGAGGTTGGAAGCGAGCGGCCAGGCCAACGACATCGGCATGACGATCAGGCCCGAGCTTGTCGCGGAATAGCCGAGCACGGATTGAATCCAGATTGGCGCGTAAACCGTCAAACCGGTCGAAATGCTAAACGTAAGAAAACCGCTGATATTCGTCACGTTCAACACGCGGATGCGGAAAATCGACAACGGTATCATCGGTTCCTCCGCCCTTGTTTCGATCCAGAGGAACAACAGAAAAAATACGGCCGATGCTGCGAACAACCCCACAATCAATGGGGAACCCCATGGATGGTCGGCCCCGCCGCTCTGCAGCGCATACAGGAGCGCGGAAAAGGAAACCGTAAAGGTGAGCGCGCCGAGGTAATCGATTTTTTTGGCCCGGCGTTCGACCGGTTGGTGCAAAAATACGACGACCAGAATCAGCGCGGCGGCGCCGATCGGCACGTTGATGTAGAAAATCCAGCGCCATGACACCTGATCGACGAAATAGCCGCCGACAAGCGGGCCGAGCAGGCCTGCCACGGACCAAACGGACGAGAAGACGCCCATCATTTTGCCGCGTTGCTTACCCGAGAACAAATCGCCGATGACCGTAAAGCACACGGGCGCGAGCGCCCCGGCACCGAATCCTTGCAAGGCCCGGAACCAGATAAGCTCTGCCATCGATTGCGCGGCGCCGCACAAGATGGAACCGAGCACGAATAAGCCGATGCCGGCCGCGAACACGGCTTTGCGCCCGAACAAATCGGCCAACTTGCCAAAAATGGGCGTCGCCACGCAGGTGGTTAACGTATAAATCGCGAACACCCAACTGAACAAGGTCTCGCCACGCAAATCCATGATAATATGCGGCGTGGCGGTGGCGACGACGGTCGCGTCCAAAGCGCCAATAAACATCGCCGCCAGAAGACCGGCGACGACCAAGTTAACGTTTGTTTTCGGGGCCATACGGAAGACGCCTCCTTACATTGTCTCTTTTTCTCTACTTGGCTTAACGGCTACTGACCAAGTAGAGGGTATTGCCGTCAGGATCGCTGAAGTGTACGACTTGGGCCGCTTTGCCTTCTACGGCATCATGGAATTCGACGCCGCGGGATTTCAGTGTCTCGATGGCTGACTCTAAATCTTCTACCTCAAACCCAATCGACATGCTGCCCGATATGACCGGCTCGGAACCATGTTCTCCGGCAAGATGCAGGAGTCCGATCGTCAATCCCGGCGCTTCGATTTGCGCAAAATGCCCATCCGGTTCGTGTTGCAGCTTTAATCCAAGGGTTTCGACGTAAAATTGTACCGCCTTGTTTAAATCCGCTACCATCACAGTTACATTGCCACTTTTGAACATAACATTTTCCTCCTTATTCGTTTGATCGTTTTTATTATATCAAAAAATTATAATATGTAAACATGTTATTTTGATATATTAATTCCCTTTTTCATCCATATAAAATGAGAAAGACGCTTGAAATGATGTATTGACGCACTAAAGATTTGCGAATTAGCGTAATTACGAACGGAAGAGAATATGAAGAAGGGGGGCTTAGAATCGCTGATTCCACGCTATTGCGGAATAGTTCACTACATTAAAAGGCTCAAGCATACAATGCTTGAGCCTTAATAATCATTTTGACGCATCTGTTAATATCGAATGAATCGCTATTATCTCACAAGCGACACGCAGCACTCCACGTGCCCCGTTAGCGGGAGGCGTTGCGGCATCTGCTATAGTCTCTTGTGATTGCGCCGCCCGTACGTAAAGCACACACCGAAAATATTTATGTCTGTTTCAAAGTATATCGGTCGCTGAACGTTTTTTTCTCTAAAACACCGCTTAAGCCCTTCGTGCTCCTAATTGAATACCGCTGTCCTTTGGAAAACGCTCCGGAAATATCTTCAAGTTCAAAATTTTCTCCAAAAATTTTGTTGGTTTTTAATTTTCCGGTAAAAGTTTCTTTTAGTTCGCCTAAATCATCATCAAAGAGGCCGGCTTCGCGATAAAGATGCACTTTTGTTCCGACATTTTTAAAATAAAATTCCATAATATCACCGCCCAAAAAATGAAATGTCTTTTCGGAATGAACATTCCTATACATTCTATTTCATAGAATGTACGTACTTTACTATTTCCACCAATGACCCAATTGCGCACATGTGTTAGACCTTTAGCGAGCCACGGAACCCTCTGGCGGCGTAGTAAGATTCCGCACCATTATGATAGACGAAGACATTTCCGTAGCGGAAATCGGCAAATATGGCGCCGCCGAGTTTTCTAATCTCAGAAGGTGTTTTCAACCAGCTTGATGTTTTCTTATCGAAATTCCCAAGTTTCTGCAGTTCCCGATATTGTTCTTCCGTTAAAAGCTCAATGCCCATGGCAGCAGCCATACCAATCGCGCTATTTGCCGGTTTATGTTCTTTCCTTGACTCCAGCGCTTCACGGTCGTAACAAACGCTTCTGCGGCCTTTTGGACTTTCCGCCGAACAATCATAAAAAAGGTATTCGCCCGTTTTATCGTCATATCCAACAACATCCGGCTCGCCGCCGGTTCTTTCCATTTCATGGAGCGACCACAGTTTTTCAGCATTTGTTTCGAGCTTTGCTTGTACGTTAGCCCATTCGAGCCCTTTATGGCGGTTCGTATTTTCCTCAAAACGGGCTTTCAATGTTTGGAGAAGTCCTTCACGTTGTTCCGGCGATAACTCCATTTTATTGCTGATTTCATTTCTCTTTGTCATGTTCGTTTCTCCTTTCAATTGCGATTCAGGGTAGGATAGACAGGCTTAAATACGCCCCTTGACATTATCTATTCGCCTTTATCAATCGTTTGCCTATCTGCAACCACATGCACCGCATGCCGAGTGCGGCACATTAGAGTTAACACCTTACATGTTTGCGTTTGAAACCAAGCTGCCCTTTATCTACAGCCTTTTGAATATTTGCGAAAGCGTGTATGAGCTTGCTTTTGGTCTTGTCCCTGACTTTTACCGGGCCTACTGCCTTAGCGGTCTCGACGGCCTTATTATGGAGCGGCAAATAAGATATAGCCACCGTGTACATAAAATTGTTCATCGCGTATTTCGCTCGTTCGGGAGCGTCATGAATCGTGCGTTCCACCAGATCAAGCATACCGGCAATTTTGTCTTCGGAGAGTTCGCCGTCCGGACGGTTCCCCAACAGCCAGCAGTAACAGCTCCAGCCTGCCGACATTCTCAACTCTTCGCCGCTTGCGATCCATTTATCGGCAACCTTTTGTGCGATATCTGCTTCCGCTAGGGTTACGGCAACCACATAATCGGACAGCATGTAAAAATAAGCCGCATCCATCCAACGGTCGTAATCCGCTTCCGTCATCGCATTGGGGTCCGCAATGATGCCGGCAAAGTACATCGCGTCGTAGTTCCCTGTCGCGTATAGCTGCTCGGCCAGAGGCTGATTGATTTTTGTTTTCTTGAAAATGGGCTTCATCTCGCCTGTCGCCACGCCAAAAAGCGGTTCATGCGCGCCGTTGGATAGATACATCTTCTTGAGTCGTTCCTTGCCGAGAGCTTCAAGCTCTTGCATCACCATTTCCAAATTCATTGTTTAACACTCCTCAGCAACACACAGCACTCCACATGCGCCGTTTGCGGGTATATAACCCGCTACGGTGTTTTATGCTAAAAGCCGAAAACCCTTGATTTTACGGCATTCTTCAAATTGGCCGATTGGTTAGCTTAGGCTCAAAAATGATAGTTTATGCTGAATTTCGTCCCCAATTCGTCCCCAACATTTCAATTACAAAACCTTGATATGACACTGTTTTTACTCCTACATGTCCCGTGAAATCGTTCGTTGTTCAACCGTAAATCAAGTATAATAATTAGGGGGAGTAACCGATGAAATCAAAAGAAAAGCTTGAAAATCAGCAGCGCGAATGTGCCTTATTCATGGCTAAAGCGGCTGAACTGCTGGCAGAATACCAAACCAATCAAGGAGGCTCCAAAGATGCCAAACGAAGCTCAAAAAACGTTCAAAAGGCAATTGCTGACGCTTGACCATTCGATCATGCAGACAACCGGAAAATATGGCCATATCACTGTTTCCGGACTTGTTAAACTCATGTCCGATAAGCGCCCAAAAAATACAATTTATCAACGTACAAGAGCGCTTACGGAATGGGGATATATTGAGGCCGTGATAGACAAGCGAAAAAACAAAATCTTCAGGCTCTCGCAACATGGTGTTAATGAATTAAATATGCGCGGCGTAACGCTTCGCGGACGAAGTTTACTGCAAATTGATTTAGCGCGGGTACAGTGGGCTATGGAACAAACAGGATTCATTGAAACGCTTGGTCTTGAGGCGCAACCTACAGTTAAAATGCTGGATGGCGTAATCAAAGGAGAAACGCCTAAAGCATTGATTGTCGATAACCCACACTATCACATCGCCAATACGTTTCAACGGCTTGATGACTTTGCGAAAACCGCCTCATCAAGTGCGCCACTGGACATAATCGCCTTGACGGAAAACCGCGCCGCGGAGTTTCAACGCTATGTGAACACCAACGGCTACAGCTTCACCGTCATACTCCAAATCATTGATATTTAACAGGAATTTCGCCTATACCGCATGCTCACTAACCCGATGTTTCCTCATGAATTTACCTATAACAATAAACTCTTCTGCATCCTCTTTCATCCAATTCGAAAATACCCCAATAAACTGACGATAAAGACCGTTTCCATAATTAGTGTATTTGATAACACACAATATACTTCAACTGCACTTAACTGTTTACGCTGAAGCATAATGCCCGAAAGCTGACGGTATTGCCTGTCCAGGGATTGACGAATATAATGTCCGTATCACAGAAAAGGAAAAGGATGCCTCCATATAGCGTGAGCCTGTTCGCGCAAG
>NZ_CAKKLI010000053.1:0-32684 GCF_918697855.1 Paenibacillus sp. CECT 9249
GTTCGCTGCGCGAAGTGAAGTCTTTGTCTATTCAATATGGACTTAAAACGCTCTTGTAATCTGCATGCTCATGATGACGAACATCGGAAAGCCGTATGAGGGAAAACCTCACGTACGGTTTGATGAGAAGGGGCTGGGCCCCGCCCAGCCTTTCACTCTAGCGAAATATGGATGCGCCTGTTTACAATCGAATACGATTTCATCGTTTGCGGGGGGACTGTTCGCAGTTGAGAAGGTAAAACCTGACCCTTTGAACCTGTTAGTTAAGACTAGCGTAGGGAAGCAATCCATGTTCCATTATGGTTTTTTTCCCTTGCCGTTTTTCGGACAAGGGATTTTTTTTATATATGATCAATAGAAATGGAGATGATGTACCGATGAAGACAGCGCTAACCATTGCCGGCTCGGATTGCAGCGGGGGAGCGGGAATCCAGGCCGACCTGAAAACGTTCTCCGCTCACGGCGTATTCGGCATGAGCGTGATCGTGTCGGTGGTGGCCGAGAATACAAGCCGCGTGATCGATATACAGGATATGCGGCCGGATATGATCGAAAAGCAAATCGAAGCCGTGTTCGAGGATATAGAGGTGGACGCGGTGAAAATCGGCATGCTGTCGCAGCCCGAATGTATGGAGGCGGTCGCAGGAAAGCTGAAACAGTACGCTCCCCGGCACGTCGTCATCGATCCGGTAATGTACGCCAAGAACGGCTGCCCGCTTATGAACCCCAATGCGATCGATACGTTGATCCGGAAAGTGCTTCCGCTGGCGCACGTCTTGACCCCCAATATTCCCGAAGCGGAAAAGATTACCGGCATCAAGATCGGCAGCGTCGACGATATGAAAAAAGCGGCGGCGGCGATCTATCGAATGGGCTGCAAACATGTCGTCGTGAAAGGCGGCCATGCCGCAGGGAACGCGCTGGATATATTGTTTGACGGGGAATCGTTCCATTCGTTCGACGCGCAGCGTATCGAGACCAAGAATACGCACGGGACAGGCTGTACTTATTCGTCTGCCATAGCCTCCAACCTTGCGCTTGGATTCGGATTGCAAGAAGCGGTGCGGAGAGCGAAGGAATACGTCACCACGGCCATTCGGCATTCTTTGCCGATCGGCAAGGGGAACGGGCCTACTCATCATTTTTATTCGCTATATAAAAACGGATTAGAGAAAGGAATGGGGACAGATGAATAACGGATTGTTGACGGAAGCCGCCGGATTGATAAGCCGTGTCCGGCAATCGAAGCCTTTGATTCATCAAATTACAAACTACGTTACGGTTAACGATTGCGCGAACGTCACCTTGGCCATCGGCGCTTCTCCGGTCATGGCCGACGATGCCGATGAAGTCGCGGAGATCGTGGCCATATCTTCCGCCCTGGTGCTGAATATGGGGACCTTGAACAACAGGGTCGTCGAAGCGATGATCGCCGCCGGTCAGAAGGCGAACGAATCGGGCGTTCCCGTTGTACTGGATCCGGTGGGTGCGGGGGCGTCGCAGCTTCGGAACCGGACTGCCCGGACATTGCTGGAACGGATTCAATTCAGCGTCATCAGAGGAAATATATCCGAAATCAAATGTTTAGCGGGCGCAAACGCGAATACGAGAGGCGTCGACGCTTCCGAGACGGATGCGGCCGGCGGTCCGGAGGGCGGCGTCGGCATCGCGCGATTATTGGCGCGTCAATACAACTGTGTTGTTGCCATTACAGGCGAAACCGATATCGTATCGGACGGTGTCCGTACGCTCTGTATCCAAAACGGGCATAAAGCGCTCGGTTCCATCACCGGTACGGGATGCATGTGCTCTGCCCTCATCGGTTCGTTCTGCGGCGCCGGTTCCGATGATCTGGTTGCGGCCGCGGCAGGCGTGATGTCGATGGGGATTGCCGGCGAAATTGCGTTTGAACAAGCGGGGCATAAGGGACTCGGCAGTTACCGTGTCGCTCTGATCGATCAAATCGGCAATTTAGGCGGAGAAACGATATGTGCGAGGGGGAAATTATATGAGCCGGAATATTGATTACAGCCTCTATCTCGTTACGGACCGCGGCCTGATGAGTACGCATACGGTGGAACATTCGGTGGAACTGGCGATTCAAGGAGGTTGTACGCTCGTTCAATTACGGGAGAAAACATTGTCCTCGTTGGATTTTTATCGCACCGCCGTACGGGTGAAGGCCGTTTGCGACCGCTATAAGGTGCCGCTTCTGATCAATGACCGTGTGGATATCGCCTTGGCGGTAGACGCTGCCGGGGTGCATGTCGGACAAACCGATTTGCCGGCCGGAATCGTGCGCGGCATGATCGGAGAAGGCAAACTCCTTGGCGTCTCCGCCTCCGACCTTGCCGAAGCCTTGCAAGCGGAAAGGGACGGCGCCGATTATATCGGCGTCGGCGCGATGTTCGCCACGGGTACCAAAGCCGATGCCAAATCGGTGTCCATGAACGAATTAAAGGAGATCAGGACAGCGATTCGTTTGCCCATTGTGGCGATCGGCGGCATCAACCCGGACACGATCCCGTTATTCCAAGGGATGGGGATCGACGGAATTGCGGTCGTTTCCGCGATCGTTTCCGAAGACGATATTGCGCTCGCGGCCAAGAAAATAAAAGATTTGTTTCTTAGTATTTAGTATAAAAAAATGGGATTGGAGAATGTGAAGATGTCATTTTCAAGAATGCTCAAGGAAAAGTCGGGTGCCGTCTGGGAAGAAGGATACAATCATCCTTTTCTGCATGAAATGGGGCGGGGAACGCTGGATAAGGAATCGTTTAGGTTCTATCTGATTCAAGATTACAAGTATTTGATTGAATATGCGAAAATTTTCGCTATGGGCGCGGTAAAAGCCAAAGAGGAAAAGCTGATGGCCAGGTTCACCTTGATTCAGCACAATATCCTGAACCGGGAAATGGATTTGCATAGAAACTATATGAAAGAATACGGGATCGCGCCGGATGAAGCGGCAACGTCACAACCATCCCTTTGGAACAAAGCCTATACGTCCAATATGATGGCCGTCGCGCAAACGGGCGGGGTTGCTGAGATTTTAGCGGTCATATTCCCCTGTGCGTGGACTTATTACGACTATGCCGCAAGGTTAAAAGAACAATACCGGGGATCGTTGGAAAACAATTTTTACAAGACATGGATAGAAAGCTATGCAAGCGACGAATTCGGAAAATCCTTCGAATGGTTTTACGACACGCTCGATGAGTTATGCCAATATAAATCGCAAGAGGAATTGCGTGCCATTGAAGATATTTTCAGAACAAGCGTGGAGTTTGAATATTTATTTTGGGATATGGCGTACAAACGGCAAATGTCGTATTGACGGTATTGGCGAACGGTTCAGGCCGGTCGTGAATGCGCGAAAAGAGCCTGGCAGCAGGCTCTTTTCGTTGTTAGGAATTCGCTTCGTCTTTGATTTCCTCGCGCATGCCGCGCAAACTTTGGCGGCGGTTTTCGTTTTTGTTGCGAATTTGTTCCGCTTCTTCGCCGCTAATTTCGTCGGCATGCTCATCCAGATAGTCGCGGGCTTCTCTCATGTTTTCAATCGTATTTTGCACAGCGTCTTGCAGGTGTTCCACATTATCGGAACGGTCGTCCGGCTTGGCCATGTTACACTCCTCCTAAACAGTTTGGTAAACATATTTCCAATTCACGTCCGTTACAATAATCGGGACATGAAGTCAATGTATAAGATGGCAAGGTTGGGGCGCTATTATTCACCGCTCGCTTGTATATTTGTGGGAAAACGCGGCGTTTTGAACAACGATGCAACAGTAAATAATTGGATGAAAAATTACTGTATAAAAAGACTTGCCATCGGTCGTATTTTCTTGTATAATCAATTTTGTTGTCACGAAAGTGAAGGAAACAATTACTTCATACGGCCCGTTGGTCAAGGGGTTAAGACACCTCCCTTTCACGGAGGTAACAGGGGTTCGAATCCCCTACGGGTCACCATCTCTTTTTCAACTATTTGAAAAATGTGGCGAGCAACTTGCGTAGACAACGAGAGCCATTAGCTCAGTCGGTAGAGCACCTGACTTTTAATCAGGGTGTCGGAGGTTCGAGTCCTCCATGGCTCACCAGTTTTTATTTTTCCCCAATGTGCGGTAGTGGTGGAATGGCAGACACGCTATCTTGAGGGGGTAGTGGGCGTACGCCCGTGGAGGTTCGAGTCCTCTCTACCGCACCATACATAACAAGCTCAGATCCCTTGCGGCGCAAGGGATTTTTTAATTTGACGGAGGATCTTTGCCAATTTTTCCGCAGCGTTTATTCGATGAGCGGCAAATTCTGGCGTTATTTTGAACCGCCGGAGAGCGATTGTCTCCAGCGGTTTTTCTTATTTCGATGAAGTGGCGTACGCCGTTGGGACGAGGCGCTCTCTCAATTCGATTGGGGACGGATTGGGGACAAAAGTTCTGTTAAAAAGGAAAAAGTCGCATAAAGTCGAACTATAACAGAAGAAAAAGTAAATTAATCTCTACAATACATAAATATAAGACAACGTTGTTGACTGGGGAGCAAATGAAACAGGTACATGACGAGTTGGCGGCAAAGTCCGTTTATAAGAAGGAAGAGAGAAGGAAACATGTTAAAGATATTCAAGTTGCGATTCAAGAAGATAAGAGAAAAGTTACTTCCGGCGTTTGTCCGAAATGCAGCAGTCCATTAGTTCAGCGGCGCGGAAAAAACGGTGCATTCATAGGCTGCAGCGGTTATCCAAAGTGTAGATTTACAAAGAACGTGTAGCGGGCATTTTGAATAAAGGAACCCGTTGAAATTATAGATGAGCAAAAGCACCGGCAGGAATTTATTTCCTAATGTCGAATTAGGATTTGGGAGGTGTCGAAATGAGACTCGACTTTAGGAGAGCGACTGCTCATATGAACGGAATGACTAAATTTTTTAATCAAGGTTCGTTAATAGAGGCGGAACGCTTTCTTAAACCGGATGAACAGGTTCTGCATGTGGAGCCGGTCAACTTGGATCGGGGCCCGGGGGTTCTGGTCGTGACCGATAAGCGGGTTTATAGTGCATGCCAAATGATGACTACATATGAATTGAAGCAGTTGCCGTACCGGGAAATTAATTTTATTTCCGTCGATTCCCAGAAAGGTAGCATGCGAATTGAAACCAATCATAATAAGGTCCTTATTGAAGCGATCAATAGAAATAGAAGCGTGATCATTCAGCAGATGATCTTGGAGCGAATCTCGTA
This sequence comes from Paenibacillus sp. CECT 9249, assembly GCF_918697855.1. Classification (NCBI taxonomy): domain Bacteria; kingdom Bacillati; phylum Bacillota; class Bacilli; order Caryophanales; family Paenibacillaceae; genus Paenibacillus; species Paenibacillus sp. CECT 9249. Next base: position 5,237 of record NZ_CAKKLI010000053.1, read on the forward strand.
AACCTGTACGACATAGAGTGACAGCGCTTTGGCCGATGTTGTATAACGTACAACATTCCACTCCGTTTCCTTGAAGCGCTCACGTTTATGCTGCAAAATATACAACATTTTAAGTCAATTCGCACGATATTTGACCTTGTGTTGCGCATATGTTGTACGTTCTACAACATAACTAGCTGTTTTCCTATAATGGCCCCTTTTATGTTGTATACAATACAACATGGCCTAAAGACTTCAAGCCCGGTCGATGATCCGGGCTTTCGTTATTGGAGCTTGTCGCTTGAGCGGATCGGGTGAACGCAGTATAGTTAGGTTGAACGAAAACGGAATCCTGCTAGGAGTGATGAAAACATTGAGCATGTGGTTGATTTTTGCGCTATTATCGGCGGTCATGGCTGCTTTGGTGGCGATTTTCGGCAAGATCGGGTTAAGCGGCATCGACGCGAATACGGCAACGGCCGTTCGAGCGGTCATTATGGCATTGTTTTTGGTGTTGGTGGTCGTGTTTGAGGGAAAGATAAGTCAGGTGAGCACAATTCTGGCCAATAAAAAGGCGCTCACCTTTATTATCGCCAGCGGGTTGGCCGGAGCGCTATCATGGTTGTTCTACTTTTTGGCGTTAAAGTACGGGAAGGTTTCCCAAGTCGGCCCGATCGATAAATTGAGCGTCGTGATCGCCGTCATTCTGGCCGTTATTTTCTTAGGGGAGAAAATATCGCTGATCAACGCAATCGGCGTATTTCTTATTGCCGCCGGGGCGCTGCTGGTCGCCGTCAAATGATCGAGTTCTGCGCTCGAGCTTGAGGGGAGCGGAGGAACAAGGTATAGTAAATTTACATATTATTATTGGGACAAAGGGATGAAGAGAACATGGAAAAATTGTTTTTTATCGAATTGGGCATGGGGACCGATCTGCACGGCCAAAATGTAACCAAAGCCGCGGTCAGAGCCGTGCAAAATGCGATTCGCCATAATTCGATGCCTGGACTTCGTTCGTTTCTGCCAGGCAACAGCCTGGACAATATGATTGTCAACGTGAAACTGGCCGTTCCTTGCGACAAGGATAAATTGGATATCGAGCAAGTGAAGGCGGTACTTCCTTACGGCCGGGTGAACGTTGAAGTAATGGACGGCGGCATGCTTACGACAAGCGGCATCATACTGCCGGACAAGGAAGATGTCAACGATTTGATCTATATCGTGAACGCGTCGGTAGAAGTGGGCTGTTAGAAGCTAGAAGCTGCAAGCTAGAAGCGAAGGCCGTTCGCCGATCGCATTAACGGCCGTCCTCCAGCAGATCGATGGCGAGATGGAATTCGCGAATCGCGTCCTCCAGCGCTTTGATCCACGCTTTCAATTGTTTGTCGTTGGCCGGATTCCTTTTCAGTTCGCGCTTATATTCGTCCAATTGCTTGCTCATCGTATGGATATCGAGCTGCAACGTGGCGATCACGTTAGGGTATAGCCTGCGCTGCTTGGTGATCACGGATTTTGCAGCGCCAGGCTTGTCCGCATTGGATGAGCGCGCCGCGGCCGGCTGAGCATCCGGCTGCTGTGCGGCCGGCTTCTGCGCAGCAGTCCCGCCTGGACGCGCATCGGCGGCTTGCTGCGCTGCGGATGAGCGCGCCGCCGTCGGCCGCGAAGCGGGGGCCACAGCAGCGGCCGAACGGGCCTGCTTCGCGTTGTTCGGCTTGGCCGCGGCTTGCGTAGCTTCGGCAACCTCATCGGTTGCCGCCGGCTGCGGCTTGGCCTGAGCAGGCTTGGCCGAAGCGCTCGCCGCCTCTGCCGTCGCCGACACTTCGCTCTCGGCCTGATCCTCTTCCAAGTTTGCCGCCGCGCCGTTTCTTCTTTGGTCGATTTTGCGAAGCAAATCTTGTTTTGCCGATTTTTTGGCAACAGCTTCTTTTTTCTCGCTTGATTTTGTCTCCGATGTTGGAGCGGAACCGGATTGCGATGCAGGCGGAACGGATGCAACCGAAGCGATTTCGGATACGGGTCCCTCACTTCCGCCATCCCGGACGGTATCGGATTGATCCGCAGCAGCTTCGCCGGCTTCGGCTTCCGTGATTTTGTCCGATTGCTGCATCGTTTTTCTGACATACAATCCGCCTTCGCAGCTCTCCGTGAAATAAAACACCATCATGTCGTTAAATTCGATCAGTTTCAAAGCCGTTTCAAAACCGGGATTCGCCATAAATTGGTCGATCAGCCGATTGATTTCGATATTTTTCGTCGTATCGTAATATTGCTGTTTAATAACCGTTCCTGCAAGCGCATAGTCGCAGTTGCGCAATTGAGCTTTTAATTTTAATTTTTTGATCGGATTCACCGATTCCCATCCTTCCTGTTTCGAACGCTCTATTTCAATTCAACGAAATAATTTCCATTTCCTCTGTTTACTTTCTTATAACTTGATTATACCAAATCTTGTCCCAATTCTCCTTCACTCTATTGCATTTTTTATAAATATTTGATTGAAAAGCCGTCCGAACAACGCGCAAAAACAGACGCCGACTTGGCGTTTCGATCAACGCAAGCCGGCGTCCAGCAAGTTCCTTACTCGTAAATTTTGTCCGCATTCTCGTAACGAAGCTTTTCAGCGTGTGTTTTTGCGCGGTCGTCGTTTTCCGGTTGCGCGTTGTTTGCCTTGCCGGATTGCGGAACCACTTCCGTAGATTCCTTTACATGTGAGTACAGCTCTTTCTTCACCGATGGTTTCATCTTTTGCCTCCTGCCCTTTTCGACTAGTTTGTTATGGGACAGAGAAATTCATACATTGCAGTTACAGTTGAAGGAGGCGTAGGGAGAAGGAGCGACTCCTTCTCCGTTCCGGCGAACGATCAGCCACAGTGGTGTTTTCTCCGACGTCTGCAGATGACTTTGACTTTTTGGCCTGGATGAAGAACAATCGTGATTGCTTTTCTTTTGCGATGTGCCACAGGAATCACCTCTTTCTATTAATTTAATACATTTTATGAAAGAGTGGTAGAAAAGTGAGGGCAAGTTTTCGCTGTATCGAATAATTGGCGCAAGTACAATCCTGTTATTCGCAGCAAGAACAGAATTGGCATGAATTCGGCATCGTTCTTCATTTTGCGGCAAAACCGTGATGTTGAAAGATGTTAAACAATGTAATATATTGTACTTTTTGTTCTTTATTTGATATGTTTTATGAAACGTATCCTAATAAGGAAGTATATTTAAAGTGCAGTTCTATATTTGTTACAAGGGGAAAAAGCTTCTCGGCCCTATGACAAAAGAGGAAGCGGTACGGAAAATGTTCGAATTACGGGGAACGTTCAAAGATTTATATATTATCGAAGTGGATGAGATATCGGGGAAAGTGAAAGGGAGAATCGGTTCCAAAAATAGAAAAAAATAACCAAGTACGTAATTATATTCAAAAATGGGACGAAAGTTTGAAGGAAAAAATGTATCGTTGTAGAAATATATGTTGTTGTAACGATATTCGGGAATGAAAAGGTGATGGAAGGTGACAAAACGGACAAAGGCTAAATTGTATAAAAATTCCGAAAAAACCGGTACATCCAATGCTCCGAGGGATGATTGCCGCGAAAAAAAGGTTGCCGTTGCCGGAGTCGACCATGATATTGCCGAAATTGCATTTCAAAATGAAAAAAACGGGCCGGAGGATGAACTGGGCGACATAATACGGGTCCGCGAGAGCGAAGAGCGGTACCGGCAATTGGTTGAACTGTCGCCTGAGCCGATCGTGGTGTATAGCGACCGTACCATCGTTTATGTCAATCCTGCGGGAGCCGAGCTCATCGGTGTCGCAGATCCGAACGAATTGTACGGCAAGTCGATCGGGGAATATTTTTTCGCGCATGCCTCTGCGTCGTTGTTTGATGAGAACAAAATTCCAATCGAAGGAACGGTAGAAATGAATATTTCCACCGCTTACGGCCAACTCATTACGATCGAGGCGATGGCGGTCCCGATACGATATCGCGGCGAACCTGCGGTACAGTTACTATGCAGGGACATTACGGACCGGAAAAAGGCGATCGAAAGCGAATATCGTTATCAACGGCTGTTAAAGCTTTCGCCCGTGCCGATCATTCTGCATCGCAACGACCTGATTGTCGACGCCAACGATGCGGCCGTGAAATTGCTAGGCGCGGAGAAGAAGACCGACATGATCGGTCAATCGGTCTATACATTCATCCATCCCGATTATTATGCAGAGGAAAAGAAACGGTTGGAGTCGGTCGTTCTAACGGACGATCATCTGAGTTTCCGCGAAATCAAATTAAATCGGTTGGACGGTAGAACGATCGATGTCGAAGCGTCTGCTATTTACATATATAAGGACATGGGATCCCCCGTCGTGCAGAGCGTGTTTCAGGATTTGACCGAACGCAAACGCACGGAGGAGTTGATACGGCGATCGGAGAAGCTATCGGTCATCGGCCAGTTGGCTGCGGGGGTCGCGCATGAAATCCGCAATCCGTTGACTTCGCTCAAAGGGTTTACGCAATTGCTCAAGTCGAAGCATAATCAAGACCAGGATTTCTACAGCATCATGTTAACCGAGCTGGACCGAATCAACTTTATTGTCAACGAATTTATGACGATTGCCAAACCGCAAGCCGTCAAATTCGAGCCGAGATATATTCCCGATGTGATTCATAGCGTCGTCATGCTGGTGGAGCTTCAAGCGATACTGAACAATGTGCAAATCGTTATGGACGTGAAGAAAGGCATTCCGCTCGTCGAATGCGACGAGAATCAGCTCAAGCAAGTATTCATCAACTTGTTGAAAAATGCGATCGAAGCGATGGACAACGGGGGGACGGTTACGGTTCATATTCGTAAAGGACGTCTCAACCAAGTTCATATACGTATCGTCGATCAGGGACCGGGCATCGACGAGGAAAGAATCGGGCGTCTTGGGGAACCGTTCTTTACAACGAAGGAAAGCGGGACGGGGCTAGGACTGGTTGTAAGCTGCCGCATTATCGAGGCCCACGGCGGAACGATTTCGTTCAGCAGCAAATTAAACCGGGGAACGACCGTAGATATTGTGCTGCCCCCGGCGCATGGGTAACTCGCGGATTCGTCAATACGCAAACAGCGCCGTCGTCTATGCCTCCTCTTCGGCATAACGTACGGCGCTGTTCCGCTTTTTTGTTATTGACGATCTGCGTTTGCGGCTTGCGAGTCCATCGGATCCTGCTTGTTTCCGGATTCAACCTTCCGGCGCGCTCGGCTTTCAGCCGGGCTCTGCGCGTTTTGCTCATCGTAAATTCCTCCCGATTGCTTAATAAGATTCGAAGAGTTCTTCCCTTCGGCATGGATGCCTTTTCGTGCGGCGATCCGTTATTCAAGCGTAATACAGCATAAGCAAAAAAGCAAGATTGTTCCGCATGCGGCCTGTCAACCATTGTAATTGGATGCCGGCGGGCGCTTGCTCTTTATATTTTGTTCCCTCCAATTCTAGCAATATCGGACAGGTCTCAATAAGATAGTTCATGGATTTTATCCGCAACAAGCGTTTACAATAGAATACAGTAATAAAGGAGAGGAGAGCGATACGATGGATCAAATCAAAGTGGCCGTGATCGGATGCGGCTCAATTTCCAAGCACCGGCATATTCCGGAATATGCGGCCAACCCGCATGTGAAACTGGTCGCCTTCTGCGATCCGGTGATCGAACGGGCCGAACAATTCGCGCAATTGCATGGAGGAAAGGCTTATTCCGATTACGAAGAGATGCTGAATAAGGAAAAACCGGACGCCGTCAGCGTCTGCACGCCGAACTTTGTGCATGCTCCGGCTGCGATCGCCGCCGCGAACGCCGGCGCGCACGTGCTCGTCGAGAAGCCGATGGCCGCTTCGGAAGCAGAATGCGAAGCGATGATCGAAGCCGCCCGTCGCACCGATGTATTGCTGATGGTTGGGCATAATCAGCGGTACATGCCGCCGCATGTAAAGGCGAAAGAAATATTGAAATCGGGCGTACTCGGCAAAGTGTTGACATTCCGCACATCGTTCGGACATCCCGGACCGGAGAGTTGGAGCGCGGACGGGTGCGAGAGCTGGTTTTTCCGCAAGCGGGAAGCGATTATGGGCGCCATGGGCGATCTGGGCGTGCATAAATCGGATCTGATCCGATGGCTGCTGGAGGATGAAGTGGCGGAAGTCGCGGCGATGATCGGCACGTTGGACAAAGCCGACACCGATATCGACGACAACGCGACATGCGTGCTGCGCATGAGAAGCGGGGCGATCGGCACGCTCGTGGCCAGTTGGACTTATTATAGAGGCGAGGACAACAGTACGGTGTTATGGTGCGAACATGGAGTTATCAAGATCGGTACCGATCCGGAGGATCAAGTCATTGTCGAATTGCGCAACGGCAGCGTTGAAAAATATAAAGTCGGCGCCATTGCGACGAATGAAGAACAGACGTCCAGCGGCGTGATCGACGCGTTCGTCGAAAGCATCGTAACGAAATCCGCGTCGCCGGTTTCCGGCGAGGAAGGAATGCGTTCGCTCAAAGTCATCTTGGCGGCTTTCGAATCCCAGGAGAGCGGCAAAATAGTAAGACTATAAGCAAGCCCGCGCGTTATCGCGCCGGCTGTGCCGGAGTAAGGTCGTGCTGGGGCAACTCTCGCGAATCATAAGAACCGTCAGGATGATCCTGACGGTTCGATTAATTTCTCGGTTAATTTTGCGTTTGAATCGTGATCGTCATCGCCGCTGCGTCCCATTTCACATCCGCCCCCAGTGCTTCGCTGACGAATCTTAGCGGCACCATCGTTGTCTGGCGAACCAACTGGGCCGGAACGGACAAAGCGATTTCCTCATCGCCGACGATTGCTTTTTTGCTGTTTAGCGTAAGCGTCATTTTCGTGCCGTCTTTCATCGCTGTTACCGATTGGGAAACGGAGTTCCACTTGATGTCGGCACCCAGTCTTTCGAAGATCGCCCGCATCGGAACGAGCGTATTGCCGCCGATATTGACGGGCGGCTGTTCGAACGATTGCAGCTCGCCGTCGATATACACTTGAATCTCGCCGGTTGGCGCGGTTTTGCCGGACGGCGGCAGGACTTGAATTTCGCTAGGCGGCGCGACATTGACAGCAAGCGGCGGGAATTTCAGCTCGAGCGGGCGGACGGTTATCTCGCCGCCAAACGACGATTGTCTTATATCGTTCAGCTTCTTAATCGCCGCGCTGCGCTTCTCCAGAATCGTGGCAATCATATTGTCGCGAATTTCGTTCAATTGGCGTACCGAATCGTCGCGGACATTGTCAAGCGTGCGTTTCGTGTCGGCACGGAATTGTTCCAGGTCGGATTGGGCTTTCGCGAACGTTTTGTCCATTTCCTTCTGGGCGGCGGTTTTCGATATTTTACCTTGGACGTAACGCCACATGGTGCCGAGGCTATAGCTCTTGTCCGCTTCATTGTTCAATTTCCACATTAAGCTTGTCGAATAATTCGGATTGACCGTATTGCGGTATTTCCACATCGTACTCGTGGAATAACTCGGGTCAACCGCTTTGCCGTATTTCCACATGACGCTTGTGGAATAAGAAGGCGAAATCGCTTTGTCGAACTTCCAATGCGCGCTTAAGGAGTATGCTTTATCGGCCGCCTTATAGTATTCCCACATCGCACCGAGGGAATAGCTCGGGTCGCTTTGATGTTTGTACTTCTGCAGATCGCTTACGTATTTCCGATCGTCTCCGTGCGCATCCTCCAATTGCCGAATATCGTCCCCGTATAATTTCTCAAGGTAGGCTTGATCTTCGGCGACGATTCGTTCCAATTCCTTCTGCTGGTCGACCGCCGCTTTCCGCAACGCTTCAAATTCCGTCGTCCGATATTGGAGCGTTTCTTGGTACAGCTTGTCTTCCGTCTGCTCGATAGCGCTGTACCGGTTCCAGATCGATTCCACGAATTTGGCGTCCGCAGCCGAAGCGGCCGATGGCATTAGAATGGCGCTCGCAAGGATTGCGGCTGAGAAGAAGCTCCCCCATAATTTTCGTTGCAGTGTTCCTTTGACCATACACGTCCTCCTACATATACATATAATGGTTACAATGTAGAGTTACGCATGTGGAAGGCGGACGTTTCGCAAATTGCCGCGCCGGCAGGCCGTTTTCCGGCAAAATGAATCTTTCCGCCTATTAGGATTGCGACGAAAGGAGCAGCTTTTTGCCCATTGCCGATGACCTTCAAGTTCTATGAAGCGATCGAGTTCTTCAACTCGCGGCCATACGTCTTCTTACGCTCCCTTCTGTCAATATCCCTCTCCGTCAGTTAGCAAGAATGCGACTATGTATCGCTTTCCGGTCGCAAGAAATCGGCCTTCTGAACGAGGGGGATTTCGACAGAAGGCCGAAAAATGCCAGGCCGCTCCGGCTTGAAACGCGCGAAATGCGCAATGCAACCGACGCTTGCCGTCTCCCATCGATTAGACGCCTACAAGCTTGCCTTGCCGCATCAGCAATGCGTCGTCGATATAAACGTCGGGCTCCTTCACGACCAAATCGATATGCACGCCCGCCTCGACGGTGCCGCCGAACGTCGCATTGCTCCCGAATGCGACATGGATCGTGCCGAACGCTTTCTCGTCTTCGAGTACGATGCCTGTAATGCGCGCTTTATCGTTCGTCCCGATGCCGAATTCGCCGAGCAGCCGGCCGTCTCCGTCGCCCAACATCCGGAGCAATCGTTCCGCCTCCGCGCCGCTCGCATCGGTCAAGCGCCCTTGGTCTACCGTCAGCAGCAGGGGACTGTCCAGCTTCCCGATGCCCGCCGCCGACCCATCCGCGACGATTTCCCCGCTTGCGGTGCCTTCCACGGGCGCGATGTAGGCCTCGCCGGAAGGCAAATTCCCCGATTCTCCCGGATATAGGTACATGCCGGTGCTCGGCACGCCGTTGCGGTTTTCGATCGGGAATTCGAGCGTTTTGCCGTCCTTGACGATGCGGACATGCTTGCCCTGCGTCAAAATAGCCGTTACACGCTCCGTCAACGCCTTCACCTGCACGTAATCGGCCGTAACCGCTCCTTCCGTAAACATATCCCAAGTCACACCGGGCATGGTCGCCAAACGAACGCCTGCCGCGGCCGCCTCCTTGCGCGCTTTCGTATGCGTCAACGAATGCTTCGTAATGCATAGGCATACATCCGCCTTTTTCATCGCTTCCGCCACCTGTTTAGGCGGCTCCTCTCCGGATTTGCTCCGTTCCTTCATCAGCATCAGCGCCGACTCCGCGCCGAAGGAAAGCCCGGCCTCATGCACGATTTCCGCAATATCCCTTTTCGGAGGATCGGTAACGATGATGAGCGTTTCCGATGCCCGCAGTCCCAAACAATCGATTAATAGTTTGCGTGCCGTCTGCAAGTAGGTTTCTTCCATGTCGCAAAGTCCTTTCTAAATCCGGCGATTCCTTCCCCGCCATATTTTCAGCGTTTCATTGCTGCATTTCGCTAAAGTGTATTAAATTTCATTTTACCGCTTTTTTTCGAACTTCTGCAATCATTTTTTTCGATAACGGTGAACATTTTTTTTTATTTTCAGACTATTTACACATTTATAAGGCTTTGCTATACTGATCAACAAGTTTTCACATTGTGATCGTGTGTTTCGATATGTGAAACATAATGAAAGGGGACGGTTTCATGAAAGCAAAGGGCAGTTTGAAATTGCTTACACTGCTGCTGGCGATGATGATGGTCATCTCGGCTTGCGGCGGTTCCGGCGCGAATGGAAGCAATCAGCCGGGAGACACGAATCAGGAAGGGGAAGCGGCGGAGACCGGAACGCCGAAAGACGGAGGCGTGGTCAACATTGCGCTTAGCAGCGTGCCGAAGACGTTGGACCCGATTTCCTATACGAGCGTTTACGAGTCGAATATATTGCGGAGCATTGTCGACACGCTTGTGACCTATAACAACGATTTGTCGGAAATCGTGCCGGCGCTGGCCACCGAATGGAAAATTTCCGACGATATGAAAGTTTACACATTTACGCTAAGAGACGAAGTATATTTCCAACCGGGCAAATTTCAGGACGGACGCAAAATGACCGCGGAAGACGTGAAATACAGCCTGGAGCGCTCGGCGAAAGAATCGTCCTTGAACCGCTTGCGCGGCGTGGAGAAAGTGGAAGTCGTCAGCGACAATGAAGTGGCGATCCACCTGGTCGAGCCGAATGCGGCATTGCTGGCGTTTCTGACAGATCCGGGCAACGGCGTCGTGCCGAAGGAAGAAGTGGAAGGCTGGGGCGATCAATTCGGCGTGCATGTGGTCGGAACCGGTCCTTTCAAATTTGAAGAATGGAAACAGGACGATTACGTCAAATTGGCCCGCAGCGATAAATATTGGGGGGACAAGCCGCATCTCGACGGCGCCGTATTCAAGTCGATCACGGACGGCAATATGATGACGAACGCGATTCGTTCGGGCGATATCGACATCGCGACCGACGTGAAAGGCCAAAACCGCGTATTGGTGGAAAAAGACAACAAATTGACGTTAAACAGCATTTCCGGGGTATCCATATCCTATCTCGGCATGAATATGGCGGACGGGCCGACAAAGGACATCAAGGTCCGCGAAGCGCTCGCGCTTGCGACGGATGTGGACGCGTTAACGAAAGGCGTTTACCAATGGGGCGGGGCGAAACCTTCCTATCTGCCGCTTCCTAGAGCGTCCTGGGGATACGACGCGGAGCTGGAAAGCCTGGCGCCGAAGTACGACCCGGAAAAAGCGAAGCAATTGCTGGCCGAAGCGGGATATTCGAACGGATTTAAAACGGAAATTTACGTCGGAGAAGCGAGAGTGCCGGAAGCAACGATTTTCGCAACGCAAATGAAAGAAAATTTGAATGTCGATGTCGACATTAAAACGGTGGAATGGGGTACGTTCAGCGATACCGTATCCAAAGGAAAAGCGCCGCTCTTCATCGCAGGATGGACCTGGTACCCGGATCCGGATACGTTCCTGTACCAAATGTTCCATTCGAAACAAATCGGCTCTTTGGGCAACGGATACGGATACAACAATCCGCAGGTTGACGAACTGCTGACGCGGGCCGCCACCGAATCGATCGATCAAGAAACGCGCAAAGGCATTTACCGCGACGCTTTGGAACTCATCCTGAAAGACATTCCGCGGATCGAGCTTTCCGATATCGAAATCGCATGGGCCAACAACAAGAACGTCAAAGGCTTTGCCGTGAAGCCCGACAACTCGATTATTTTAACAAATCCTTATAATAACGTCTGGTTGGATAAGTAAGACGAATCCCGCCGGTTCAAAGCGAAAAAGTCCCTGTAGAGGATGTTCCAAAAGTCATCTTTTGGGGACTTTTTTTCATTTGGAAAGTTTTTGATTTCGGTTTTTCTCAAATGAAACGGGGGGAGATTTTCTATTGCTGAAATTAATCGTAAAGAGACTTATCAACATGATTCCCACCTTGCTGGTCGTCGCGACGATTGTGTTTATCATCACGCGATTGATTCCCGGCGATCCGGCCGCGGTGATGCTCGGACCCCAGGCTTCCGTCGAGGATATCGCCAAGCTGCGGGATAAGCTCGGTCTGAACGAACCGATTATTATGCAATATTTGCATTACTTGGGCGATTTGGTTCGCGGAGATCTGGGAACGTCGCTTAGCTATAATCAGCCTGTGTTGTCGATTATTATGGAGCGCTTTCCGAATACGCTGCTTCTGTCCGTATGCGCCTTGCTGATCGCGCTCGTCATCGGCATTCCCGCAGGAATCGTGTCGGCAACGCGCCAGTATTCGTTCCTTGACTATGCGCTGATGATTTTGGCACTGATCGGGGTATCGATGCCGATATTCTGGCTCGGGGTCATGCTGGTCCTATTCTTCAGCGTCGAGCTGGGCTGGTTTCCCGCAACCGGCATGGGTTCGCTCGCGGACGGATTCGGCACGTTCCTGAAGCATCTGGTGCTGCCCAGCTTTGCGTTATCGACCGTTTCGATGGCGACCTTCGCGCGGATCACCCGTTCGAGCATGCTGGAAGTCATCAAGCAGGATTACATTAAGACGGCCCGGGCGAAAGGGCTGCGCGAATCGATCGTCGTTTGGAAGCACGCTCTGAAAAATGCGCTTACCCCGCTGCTTACCGTAATCGGAATGCAAATATCGATGATGCTCGGGGGCGCGGTCTTGACGGAGACGATTTTCAGTTGGCCCGGCATGGGCCGGCTTGTCGTCGATGCGATCGACAAACGGGATTTCGTGGTTGTGCAAGGAACGGTATTGTTCATCGCCGTTATTTTCGTACTTGTCAATTTAGTAGTGGACATCTTGTATCAAGTCGTAAATCCGCGAGTCAATATGGATAAGAAAGGGGGCGAATAAATATGGCCGGCAAATTCAAATGGGGCGAGAACAGCGTAATGTTAAGATTGCTTCGCAACAAACTGGCGGTTGTCGGATTATTGCTCATTGTCATTCTTTCGGTGCTGGCCCTCTTCGCTCCGCTTATCGCAACGCACCCGCCGGATAAAATGGATTTGACCGCCTCGCTGCTGACGCCGGGAACGGACGGGCATCTGCTCGGAACGGACAACTACGGCCGCGATCTGTTCAGCCGAATCGTATACGGCGCCAGAGTATCGCTGATCGTAGGCTTATTCGCGGTCGGCTTGGGCGGGATCATCGGCACGCTGCTCGGACTGGTCTCGGGTTATTATGGCGGGAAGGTCGACGCGGTGATCATGCGGATTATGGACGGTTTGTTCGCGTTTCCGTTCATTCTGCTGGCTATCGTCCTGATGACGGTGCTCGGCGCAGGCCTGTTCAACGTCATTCTGGCGATCGGAATCGCCAACGTTCCCGGATTCGCGAGAATTGTGAGAGGACAAGTCCTTTCCGTCAAGGAAGAAGAATATATCGAGGTGACGCGTTCGCTCGGGGCGGGCGATTCCCGCATCATCTTTTCGCATATTTTGCCAAACTGTCTCGCCCCGATCATCGTTTATGCGACGATGAATATTGCGGGCGCCATTATTTCCGAGGCGGCGCTCAGCTTTCTCGGACTCGGGGTGCAGCCGCCGACGGCGTCCTGGGGGAGCATATTGAAGGATGGTAAAGACTTCCTGGTTCTATCCCCTCACATGGCTACTTATTCGGGGCTTGCCATTCTGTTGTCCGTGCTCGGATTCAATCTGTTCGGGGACGGGCTCCGGGATGCGCTCGATCCGAAGATGAAAGTGTAGTTGTAACACAGAAAGGCAACTGATGCTTAAGACGAGGGGAGGAAACACGATGTCGGAACAACAAAAATTGCTGGACGTTCAAAATTTGGAGGTTCATTTCCATACGTCGTCCGGAATCGTAAAAGCGGTGAACGGGGTTAGCTTTGAGCTGGAGCGGGGCGAGACGATCGGCATCGTCGGCGAATCCGGCTCCGGCAAGAGCGTAACGGCAACGGCCATCATGGGACTGTTAGCCGCCCCGCACGGGAAGCTGGCAAACGGAAGCATCCGGTTCGAATCCAAAGATTTAACCCGGCTGTCCAATGCCCAAATGCGCAATATTCGCGGCAATGAAATATCGATGATCTTCCAGGATCCGATGACGTCGCTGAATCCGGTCTTTACGGTGGGCGATCAAATCATGGAAGTGATACGCCTGCACCAGAAGCTGGACAAAAAAGCGGCGAAAGAACGCGCCGTCGAAATGTTGCGTCTGGTGGGCATTCCGGAGCCCGAGCGCAGGCTGAAGCAATATCCGCATGAGTTTTCGGGAGGGATGCGCCAGCGTGTCATGATCGCGATCGCGCTTGCTTGCAATCCGAAGCTGCTGATCGCCGACGAACCGACCACGGCGCTCGACGTCACCGTACAGGCGCAAATTTTACAATTGATGAAAGATTTGCAGGAGAAAACGAAGACCTCGATTATTATGATTACGCATGATTTGGGGGTCGTATGGGAGAATTGCCAGAAGGTGCTCGTCATGTACGCCGGCAACACGGTGGAATACGCTTCGGCCGGGCAACTGTACGAGAAGCCCCTTCATCCGTATACATGGGGGCTGCTCGATTCCCAGATCAAAGCGGATTCGAACCGCTCCGAGCGGTTGCCGTCCATTCCGGGGAATCCTCCGGATTTGCGGAAGGAAATTCGAGGCTGTCATTTCGCCGATCGGTGCCCGTATGCGCAGGAGAAATGTTCCCTGGAGAAACCGAAGCTGATCGAGGTGGAACCGGGGCATAAAGTGGCCTGCCATTTCCAAACGGCGACGGAGAGATTGGCGAGGAAAGGAAGTGAGCGGGAATGAGCGAACCGATATTGCAAGTTCGCGCGTTGAAGAAGCATTATCCGGTCAAGGACGGCATTTTGTTCTCGAAACCTTCGCGTTTTGTCAAAGCGGTGGACGATGTGAGCTTCGACGTGTTCAAGGGAGAAACGCTGGGGATCGTCGGCGAATCCGGCTGCGGCAAATCGACGATGGCGCGCCTTGTGACGCAACTGGTCAAGCCCACTTCCGGCTCCGTCCTGTTCAAGGGCAAGGATTTGTCGGGCCTGTCCGGCCAGGAATTGAAACAGGAGCGCAAACATATTCAGATGGTGTTTCAAAATCCGTACGCCTCGCTGGATCCGCGGAAAACGGTCGAGCAGCTCATTATGGAACCGCTGGTCATCCATAACGTCGGGACGAGACAGGAGCGTCTGGCCAAAGTGCGGGAGTTGCTCGAAGTCGTCGGGCTCAGCGCCTATCAAGCGCAGCGTTATCCCCACGAGTTCAGCGGCGGCCAGCGGCAACGAATCAATATCGCGCGGGCGCTGGCACTCAATCCCGACCTCGTCATCTGCGACGAGCCTGTCTCCGCGCTCGACGTTTCCATCCAAGCCCAGGTGATCAACCTGCTCAAGGATCTGCAGAGCCGGTTCGGGTTAACGTATATTTTTATTTCTCACGATTTGAACGTGGTGAAATATATCAGCGATCGCATTGTCGTGATGTACTTGGGGAAAGTGGTGGAGATGGGCACGTTCGAGGATATCTATAACAATCCCCGTCATCCGTATACCCGTGCGTTGTTGTCCGCGGTGCCGAAGGAAAATCCGTTTCTGGAGAAAGAGCGGATTCTCTTGTCCGGAGACGTTCCGAGTCCGATGAACCCGCCGGCAGGGTGCCACTTCCATAAACGGTGCCCGTTCGCCGTCGAAGCATGCGGCCAATCGTACCCGGAACTCGTCGCAGACCAAAAGGGACATGCGGTTGCTTGCCATCTAGCGGATCAAATCTAGGCGACCCGATCCGGGTTCGTTTCGTTCATTGGAATCAACTTGATAGTAAAGGAGTTAACAGCGATGTCATTCAAACATGTATTGGAAATGTTCGACCTGCTCGATCATGCGGCCGTGAACGGCAATGCGGTGAAAGAATATTTTAACAGGCTGGGATATGACAATGTGGAAGTGAAAACGGTGGAAGGAGCGAAAGGCTCTACCGATTTCGTGAAAATTACCGTGCCTGGCAAAAACGGAAAGTCTGCCGGAGGCTCTGCGCCGACGCTAGGCATTATCGGCCGATTGGGCGGAATCGGGGCAAGACCGGAACAGACCGGATTCGTATCGGACGGCGACGGGGCGCTTGCATGCTTATCCGCCGCCGCCAAACTGGTTGAAATGAAACAGCGCGGTGATATACTGGAAGGGGATATTATTCTTACAACCCATATTTGTCCAAATGCTCCGACGCTGCCGCATGATCCGGTTCCGTTCATGGATTCTCCCGTGGACATTATGACGATGAACCGGCATGAAGTCGCGGCAGAGATGGATGCGATTTTGTCGATCGACACGACAAAGGGCAATATGGTTGTCAGCGCAAACGGTTTTGCGATTACGCCAACCGTCAAATCGGGGTATATTCTGCGGATCAGCCAGGACTTGCTCGAACTGATGCAGCAAACGACCGGCAAGGTTCCGGTAACCTTGCCGATTACGATGCAGGATATTACTCCTTACGGCAACGGCGTTTACCATATTAACAGCATTTTGCAGCCATGTACGGCTACCGACAGCCCGGTCGTCGGCGTGGCGATTACGACGCAAGTCCCTGTTGCGGGATGCGCGACGGGAGCGACGCATTTGACCGACGTGGAGCAAGCGGTTCGATTTGTTATCGAAACGGCCAAAATGTACGGAGCCCGCAAATGCTCGTTCTATGACGAAGAACAGTTCGCATTGATGCAATCGCTGTACGGCAGCATGAAGCACCTGCAAACCTTGGACGGGAAGGTACGGTCGTCATGAGCGGAAATGCGGCGCAATGGAAAGAACGGGCGATAGCGGAAGTAGAGCGGAGCCGGGACGAATTAATCGAATTATGCTGCCGCTTGATTCGCTTTCCCAGCGAAAACCCTCCCGGCGATTCGACGCCGATTACGCAATATATCGCCGATTATTTGCAAGAGTACGGAATCGAATCGGAATGGCATGAAGCGGCGCCGTCCATGTGGAATCTTATCGCGCGCATCGGCGGCGGCGACGGCAAAAAATTGATCTATTGCGGACATACCGACGTCGTTCCGGCGGGCGACCGCAGCAAATGGGAGTTCGATCCATTTGCCGGAGAGGTCAAAGACGGTTGGATTCTCGGACGCGGCGCCAGCGATATGAAAGGCGGGCTGGCCGGCCTGATCTTCGCCGCTGCCGTTCTGAAACGGTTGAACGTGCCGTTGCCGGGAGAACTGTGCCTTGCGATCGTACCGGACGAGGAAACCGGAGGAGAACTGGGCGTTCCTTGGATTCTCGAGCGCGGGCTCATTCAAGGGGACGGTTGTTTGATCGCCGAGCCGTCGTCTCCGCTTCATCCGACGCTGGGACAGAAGGGAGCCTGCTGGTTTCGAGTTACCGTGAAAGGGACGCCGGCGCATGGAAGTTTGGGTCCGCTTGCCGGCCGCAACGCGATCGTCGACGCCTTGAAGGCGATCGATCGGATTCGTACCGTATGGAATTATCCGGTTCGTATTCCACGTGAAATGGAAGACAT
The DNA here is from genome assembly GCF_918697855.1 of Paenibacillus sp. CECT 9249. NCBI lineage: Bacteria > Bacillati > Bacillota > Bacilli > Caryophanales > Paenibacillaceae > Paenibacillus > Paenibacillus sp. CECT 9249. The sequence continues at coordinate 22,261 of NZ_CAKKLI010000053.1, forward strand.
CATCGCCATTTCGAAAGCGAACCTGCAGGAAGACGGAGAGGAACAGTTTGCGGACGTCTTCGATCATATTTCCGTCAACATCGGTACGATCCAAGGCGGCACGAAATCGAACGTCGTGCCGGATACGTGTGCCTTTGAGGTCGATTGCCGGCTGCCTTTCGGAGTTACCCGCGACGAGGTGTTGGGCTATATTCGCGGCGAACTGAACGTTCTGGGCATCGATTACGAACTGGAAACGTTCGGAATGAAGAGCCATGCGAACTATACGGATCCTGCCGATCCGGTTTGCAGAGCGATTGTGGACAATATTTCGCATGTAACGGGAGCCGGGGATCGGGCATATGGCGTATTGCAATGGGCCAGCAGCGACGCCCGGCACTTCCGGGAGTATAACATTCCCGTATTGCAATACGGTCCCGCTTATTTGCCCAGCATTCATAATTTTAATGAAAAAGTGTTGGCGGAAGATGTCATTCGCTGCGCGAAAGTGTACGTGGCGGCAGCGATCGATTTTCTATATGAAAATTAATTTTTCAAAGGGGACATGAATGTGCTGAAAACTCTGGATCAAGCATTGAAAATATTGCTGAAATTCACCAAAGAGAAGCCTTCCTGGGGCGTAAGGGAACTAGCGAGAGATACGGATACGAATGAAGCGAATATATACCGTATCTTGGCGACTCTGGAAGCGAATCGATTTCTAGTGAAAGATCCGGAGACGAAAAAGTACTATTTAGGGATCCGATTGTGGGAACTCGGCGTAACGATGCAGCATTCGCTTCATGTGGGAGATTTGCTGAAACCGGTGATGCAGCGCCTGATGGAAGAAACGGGGGAATCGGTGTTTCTGACGAGTTTGGTAGACGGGGAAGGATTGACGCTGGAAGTGCTCGAGCCCGACCATTCCGTGAAGTTCTCCGTCTCCATCGGCAGCCGTGCGCCGCTGTATGTCGGCGCCTCGTACCGCACGATGCTCGCCTTTCTGCCCGAAGAAGAAGTGGAACGATTGATAGGGGGAGAATTGGTGCGGTATACCTCGAAAACGTTGGTAGATTCCAGTGCGATTCGCCGGGATTTGGCCACCATTCGGGACAAGGGCTGGGGGAGAAGCGACGGCGAATATACGCCTGACGTTGTCGCTTTGGCCGTCCCGTTGTTCGGATACGGGGGACAAATCGCCGGCTCGTTGACCGTGTCGGGTCCGACCTATCGTTTGCCCGACAGCAAAATCGACCGGATTGTGGACGCGTTGCTGCGCGCCAAGGCGGAGATGAACGATCTGCTGCTTACTTATCGGATCGACCTTTCCCGATATTTTAAATAAGGACGGCAGCCGCTTGCGGCTGCCTGTTTGCAAAGAAGGGGGATGCCGATGTTACAATCCATGTTTGAAGAAGTGGAACAGCTTTACCCCGAGATGGTGGAGCTGAGAAGATATTTTCATATGAATCCGGAATTGTCCTTTCAAGAAGTTCATACGCCCGCCAAAATCGCCGCTTATTTGCAGGAACTCGGTATGGAGGTGAGGACGGAAGTGGGCGGCCGCGGAGTCGTCGGGATTCTTCGCGGAGATCGTCCCGGCAAGACGGTGGCGCTTCGCGCGGATTTCGACGCGCTGCCGATGGACGACGAGAAAGACGTTCCTTATAAATCCCGCGTTCCCGGCGCGATGCATGCATGCGGGCACGACGGGCATACCGCGACGCTGCTGGGCGTAGCCAACGTGTTAAGCCGACATCGCGACCGGTTGCGCGGCAACATCGTTTTCATTCATCAGTTTGCGGAAGAGCTTGCTCCCGGCGGAGCGAAGCCGATGATCGAGGACGGATGCCTGGACGGCGTTGACGCCATCTTCGCCACGCATCTTTCCTCCAGTTTTCCGACCGGCGTTGTCGGTTACCGGTCCGGCGGCATCGCGGCCGCTTCCGACAAATTTACGATTCGCATCCAGGGCGTCGGCGGACATGGAGCGGCTCCGCAGGAATCGGTGGACGCGCTGGCGGTCGGCGCGACTTTGGTGGGCCACCTGCAGCAAATCGTCAGCCGCCGCATCGATCCGCTGAAGCCGGCCGTACTTAGCGTTTGCTCGTTCCATGCCGGCGAGGCGTTCAACATCATCGCGGACAAGGCGACGATTGCCGGAACGGTTCGTACTTACGATCCCGACGTACAGGAGCGGATGATTAGCGAAATGGAACGGATCGTGAAGGGGACATGCGAAGCCGCGGGAGCGGAATACGCCATCGATTACGAACGGGGGTATCCGGCCGTTGTCAACCATGAAGCGGAAACGGAGCATCTGGTCGAATGCGGCGAATTGCTCGGCGATTCGGTGCGGTTGATTCCGATCGATCCGATGATGAGCGGGGAAGATTTTGCTTATTATTTGCAAAAGGTGCCGGGCACGTTCTTTTTTACAGGAGCCTATAACGAGGCCAAACAGGCCGTATATCCTCACCACCACCCGAAATTCGATTTCGACGAGGATGCGATGAAGATCGGCGCCAAGCTGTTGATCGCGGCAGCCGTCCAATACTTGAACAAATAGAGAATGAGGAGGAAGTGGCTTATGGCAGCAACGAAAAGACCGGTTACGGCTGAAGATCTGCTCCGGTTTCAATTTGTCGGCGATGCGCAAGTGTCGCCCGACGGATCGAAAGCCGTGTACGTTGTGACGAAAGTCGACGGGGAGAAAGACGGATATTCGTCCGCGATCCGGATCACCGATCTGGAAGGCGCGGGCAAACCGTTAACCGCTCCTTGGGAAGGGGAACGGCTCATTCGCGATCATTCGCCGCGCTGGTCTCCCGACGGAGAGCGGATCGCCTTCGTTTCGAACCGTACCGGCACGAACCAGGTATGGGTGATGGCCGTTTCCGGCGGCGAAGCGAAGCAGGTAACGAAGATGGCGACAGGCGTCGAATCGATCGCATGGTCGCCGGACGGAACGCGCATCGCTTTCCTGGCGGAAGAGCCGAAGGCCGCCGACCCGAACGGCTCCGACGTTCGCGTGATCACCACCCTGAGGTACAAGCAGGACTCCCGCGGGTTTCGCGGGTACAACCGCAATCACATTTGGGTGGCCGATGCGGAAACGGGCGAGACGAGGCAAATCACATCCGGCGATTGGGAGGATATCGATCCGAGTTGGTCTCCCGACGGCAAGTCGATCGTTTTTATCTCGGCGCGCGACGAGCGCCGAGATATCGAACATATTCCAGGCGTCTGGAAGGCGGATGTGGAGACGGGCGAATGCACCCTTCTCGCTTCCGGGCGAGGTTTTACCACAACGCCCGTCTATTCGCCCGACGGACGGTGGATCGCCTATTTCGATCATACGCAAGGCGAAACGAGCGCCGGCAACGATGCGGTCTGGGTCATTCCGGCCGAAGGCGGCGAACCGCGGAAGCTGGCGAAGGATTTCGACCGGTCGGCGGTCAATTGGATCGGCACGGACGTGAAATGGAACGGCGGTCCGCATTGTCCCGTTTGGTCGGCCGACCAAGAGAACATTTATTTCCTGGCGACGGACGGCGGCAATTGCCATGTGTATCGAGTAGGATTCGCGAGCGGGGAAGTGGAGGCGGTCGTTTACGGAGACGCGCAAGTGGTGGGATCGTTTACGATCGACCGCAACCATACCGGCAAAATCGTATATATCGCATCGCATCCGCACAGCTGCGGAGACGTGTACGTGCGCGAGCTTGGCGTTAGCGGGCCGGGCCGTCAACTAACCGATTTCAACCGCGCTTTCTACGATGAAACGTATTGGTCGACACCGGAACGATTCACGTTCCGCGGCAGCGACGATTGGGAAATCGAGGGCTGGATTTTGAAGCCATACGGCTTCGAGGCGGGCAAGCGGTATCCGCTTGTGCTGCAAATTCACGGCGGCCCCCATACGGCGTACGGCAATGCGCTGCATCACGAATTCCAAATGCTGGCGTCGGCGGGTTATGCGGTCATGTATACCAATCCGCGCGGCAGCCAAGGGTACGGAGAGAAGTTCGTCCGTGCGGTCATGGGCGATTGGGGCGGCAAGGATTACGAGGATTTGATGAAAGCGGCCGATTACGCTTGTACGCTGGATTATGTGGACGAAAGCAGATTGTTCGTCTGCGGCGGAAGCTATGGCGGCTATATGGTCAACTGGATTGTCGGGCAAACGGATCGTTTCCGCGCGGCGGTTACGCAGCGAAGCATCTGCAACCTCCACAGCATGTTCGGCACGAGCGATATCGGGTTCTACTTCAACTATGCGGAATTGGGCGATAAGGATATATGGGAGCATGAACAATTCATTCTCGAACGTTCCCCGATCCGGTATGCGCCGAACGTCAAAACCCCGACCTTGATCGAGCATAGCGAGTACGACCTGCGTTGTCCGATGGAGCAGGCCGAACAGTGGTATATGGCGCTGAAACGCTTTGGCGTCGATACCGAATTGGTGATTACGCCGAACGAAGGGCACGAACTTTCCCGCTCGGGCACGCCGAAGCATCGGATTGCGCGCCTGCGCCATATTTTGAATTGGTTCGAACGCTATCGCGATACCGAATAGGAACAGAGCGCGGCAGTTCCGGGTTATTCCGGAACGATCGCGCTCTTCCTTTTTCCTTGACCGTCAACCGATCACTGTCAATTCTTTCGGGAACGTCGTCAGCACCTCGCAACCGTCAGACGTCACGAGCACGTCGTCTTCAATGCGAACTCCGCCCCGTCCGGGAATATAGATGCCGGGCTCGACCGTAAATACGTTGCCCGCGGCGAGCGTGGCTTCGTTGCGTTCATGAACGGAAGGCTCTTCGTGCACGTCGATGCCAAGACCGTGGCCAAGCCGGTGTATGAAATACGGTCCGTATCCTTCCGCTTCGATCGTTTGACGCGCCGCCCGGTCAACGGACGCAAAGCTGACGTTCGGCCGGATCGCCTCGATCGCCCGCAGATTGGCATTCAACACGGTGTTGTAGATACGAGCCAATTCGGTATCCAATTCGCCGACGGCGAATGTGCGCGTAATATCGGATGCGTAGCCGTTCGCGTATACGCCCAGATCGAGCAATAACAGGTCGCCTGCCTGTATTTGGCGGTTGCCCGGCTTCCCGTGCGGCAATGCCGTATTGGCGCCGCAGAGCACCGTCGTTGCGAAGGATGGGCCGTCTGCTCCCCGTTTTTTCATCTGATATTCCAATTCTGCCGCAATCTCCATCTCGGTCACGCCGATCGCCGCATGCTTCAACCCTTCGCGCAGCGTCTCCTCCACAAGCCGGACCGCATGCTTCATCCGTTCAATTTCGTTCTGCGATTTGATCATTCGCATGGCGCGAATCGCGTCGCCGATATCGGCATAGGATTTGGCCGCAAGCGCCTCGGCAATGGATTCGAATCTGCGGACGGAAACCTGGTCCTTCTCGATTCCGATCGCGTTCATTCCCGCAGGAAGATGCCGTTTCAGCAAGGCGTAAGGATCTTCCGAATCCGTATGCGTTACGATGGTTTGTACCGACGAGCGCTGGCGCGCCGCCTCCAGTTCGAGCGCGGGAACGATGAGGAAAGGCTCTGTATCTTTGGATAACGCTAACGCCAGAAACCGTTCATGCGGGTCCGTGGCATAATCCGTGAAATAATAAACATGCTTCGGGTCGGTGATGAGCACGGCGTCAAGCTGTCGCCGGGCCATTTCCGCCGTCAATTGCGTCAGTCTTTGATTCATACGCAACATCCTTTCTCGATTACTTGCATCTTTATTATATCAAAGATGCCGCGGCAGCCGTATTTTTTCAAAATATGGGCACCGATTTCCGGCAGCGTCATACCATGGATAGTAGCCTAATTGGTGTAAATCATAAGATGGAAGGTGATCGATTTGTCGAACAAATGCCCAGATTGCGGATGCGAGCTTGAACCGGTTGAACAGAGCCGTCAGGAACAGGTAGGATATGACGCTTGGGGACAATACGGCATGCAAACGATGCCGCAATTCGGTACGCAGACTTACATGCCATATGGCATGCCCGGCTATTATCCGGGAGGAACTTACGGAACGTTCTCATATCCCGGAATGTACGGCATGTACGGGATGCCTCCCGGCTATGGTCAATACGGAATGCCTGCCGGTCAACCTCTCTATGGAACCTATTCCTATCCCGGCAACACGTCGCCGGGGTATTTCGGCGGATATCCCGGCGGATACGTTCCCAGGGAGCCGGAGACAGGCCAGAGCCAATGATGTTGGCACATCCATAACACTTTAATAGGATATCGGTTTTCACTTCCGCTCCGGGACGATTTGGCGCCCGGGGCTCTTTGCGGTTTTCTTGTTGAACATATCATAAGTAATACTAATGATAAGGATAGCAATTCGGTATTTAACTTCGCGACGAAATGGAATTATAGTGAGGAGCATGAGAACATGCATGTTCTGCTATAAACCGTTACGGAGTGATAACATGGCACAAGCGCAAGGTAAGGACCGATCGAAAACCAAATCAACCAAGAAATACGACGCATTGGGGTTTATTCTCGGGATCGTCATCACGTTGGTTATTTCCGTTGCGGCCAAGTATTTGGCTAATTTACCTTTTTTAAGCATTATGGGGCAACTGGTTATTGCTATTTTGATTGGAATCGTATGGCGGGCAACGATTGGCGTGCCTGATCCGGCCATTGCAGGGACGAATTTCTCGAGCAAAAAACTGCTGCGGCTTGGCATTATTTTGCTCGGCATGCGGCTCAACCTGACGGACATCGCACATGCGGGGCCGAAAGTCATCCTCATTGCGTTGATTTGTATCGCCTTCGCCTTTTTCGTTGTATATGCGATCGCCAAATGGTTTAAAGTCGAGAAAAAGCTCGGAATTTTGACAGCGTGCGGTACGGCGATTTGCGGCGCTGCGGCGGTGGTGGCGATCTCCCCGCAGATTAAGGCGAATAACGATGAAACGGCGATCGGCGCGGCGACGGTGGCAATTTTAGGGACGATTTTTACGCTTCTCTACACGGTGCTGTATCCGGTTTTGGGGTTTACGCAGCATGGATACGGCGTGTTCGCGGGTGCGACGTTGCATGAAATCGCGCATGTGATCGCGGCGGCGGCGCCGGGCGGCGAAGATGCGGTCGACATTGCGGTGATCGTCAAGCTTACGCGCGTTGCGCTGCTTGTTCCGGTGGCTATTTTGATCGGCGTTTGGTCGAGCCGGTCCGAGAAGGCGAATCGAACCAACGGCGGCAAAATGACGCTGAAATCGTTGCAAATTCCATGGTTTATTTTCGGTTTTCTGGCAATGAGCGCCGTCACCTCGCTGGGGGTCGTCTCCGCCGCTTTTGCAAACAACGTCGTGTTGCTTGCATATATGCTGATCGGAATGGCGATGGCTGGCCTCGGCCTGAATGTCGATATTGTTACATTCAAACGTCTCGGCATGAAATCGTTCGCAGCCGGTCTGATCGGGTCGATTTTGTTGTCCGTTCTCGGGTTTGGTCTCGTTTATATGCTTCGCATGATGTAATAACCGAATTCATTTTTTTAGATGTATATATTGGATCTGCATAAGCAAATAGCAGCGCAATAGCCGCAACCGGCTGTGGGCTGCTATTTGCTTATGTATATGAGGCGAGCGCCGTTCCCGGATCGGCCGGACGGGATTATATAAGTAATAAGGGACAAGGAGGGGAACGGAATGCAGCGAAGAAACGCGAATCATGCCCGCGGAATCGACGTATCCCATTGGCAAGGACAGATCGACTGGGTTGCGGTGAAAAAATCAGGCATCCGATTTGCTTTCGTCAAGGCGACGGAAGGGCAATTGTTCGTGGACGACATGTTCGCCTCGCATATTGAAGGAGCGAAGAGTCAAGGGATTCTCGTCGGCGCGTATCATTTCAGCAAGGCGTCCGATCCGGAGGAGTCGCGTGAAGAAGCGGATTTTTTTCTTGAAAATGTAAAGGGGAAACAATTGGAGCTGCCGCATGTTCTCGACATCGAAACGAAAAAGGGGAGGACGAAAGACAAGATTGTCGCTATATGCCGCGCCTGGCTTGAACGAGTCAAATCCGAAACGGGCGTTCAACCGATGATTCATACCTATCCTTCGTTTATCGATTCGTATTTGGACGCGAGCCTTTCCCATATTCCATTATGGTACGCCTGTTATAACGACCGGCACTTAGAAGAGCGCGGCGGCTGGGAGAGATGGGAATTTCTCCAATACACCAACATAGGGAGCGTACCGGGTATCAAAGGCAACGTAGATCTCAACGAATATGCGGGGGCCGCGGAGCATTTGACCGCCAAATACGGCGCGGGCAATTCCGCTTCGAACGGGTGAATGAATCGACTCAACGATAGGAAGCGATTGGAAACGGTTGAATAAGACAAGGAAGATCGGTTATAATAAAATAGGAACACAAGTTCTTGTTATGGAGGAACCTTCCAATGATTCGAGAGTTGCAAAAGTATATAGATACTACCGTCGAGATCATATATATGGACCGCAACGGGAAGTTTACGCAGCGGAAAATTCAAATTCGTTCGGTTGCGGGACCGTTCGTTAAAGCCATATGTCTGGAGCAGCGCGCCCCGAGACTATTTCGAATCGAACGCATATTAGCCGTGCGCCCGCTTGGGCGTTATGCCGTATAGATGCATGCCTCGAGAAACCGGGAATATTCCAGGAATATTCCCGGTTTTTTCATGATGTTAGAACTTGATTTTGGAACGGGCAGCCAGCCGGAACAATCATCCGGATAGTCTATTGGGAGGAGCGAGCAGGGAGATTAATATAGAACTTATTACCTACGGATGGTAAGATAATGTAGAATAGTGTCGTTAGAGGTGAGCAGATGGGCAAAAGAAACAACGTCTCTTCTATATTGCTAGGCGTCGGAACGTTTGAAATGATTCTTTGTTTCATCGTCGGTTTTGTCGTAGGTCAGCCGGAAGCTAATATGCATGAAGGTTATCGGTACATATACGCTCTTCCGTGGTGGATCGGCGGTTTTATTACCGGCATGTTATTCTTGGGCTTGGCGGAGGTCATTCGGCTCCTGGATCTTATATATAATCAGTTAGGAAATCATCATAATCAATTCAAAACCAATGAAAGCAATGGAGGCGCTTCCATACACGAAGAGGAAACGATCGACAATATTACATTTTATGACGGCGATACCGCCAAGAACGGCTATATTGTGCTATGTTCGCAAATGATTTCGTTTTATGAAGCGAAGAAGCGGGACGAATTGCATCTGGAAATCCCTTTGAATAGAGTGCACAATTGTACGTTTAACGGACGCTTTATTGAAATTTGTTTTACCAAAGATGCGTATGAAACGTCCCGAATCCGGTTTGAGGTTTGGATCGATCCCAAGGACGGAGGGCAGGAATTGTACGAGCTGTTGATGTCGTATATCGGCAAATCCTGATCTCTCCCGAAGGACTACAAAAGACCGGACATGGGGACATTAAAGCCGGAGGTGAGCGTATGTCGGGAAGAAACAATCATCCTGATCGCAACGGACCGATCGGCCATCCGTCGCGCCTTGATCAATACGGCGAGAAATTGGCGAACGATACCGACGCGAAGCCGATGAAGAAAACCGATAAGAAAGGCCAATGTTGATCGCCGATTTAGCCCTGGCGTTGCATTAACTTCTACCGCCCTCCTCCCCAAGTTCGGGGACACAGGGGACGCCAATTGTGACAAACGACCCGATTTCGGACCGTTTGCGGACAGACGATCCTTTATTCGCGGCAAAAGCGTAAAAATAAGCCCTGCGACGAACGGATAACGGAACCAATGTCCGCCGAAACAGCGAATAAGCGGTTTTGAGGCAAGATAACGGTCGTACGGTCCGGATAGCCATTTCTCGATGCAACGCCATTGCCGATTTAGCAGGAAAGCTTGCGTTTTCGAACGGAAACCGGCTTTCCTACAGACATATTTTCGATTAGTCAACCGGCGGCTGTTACTGAATTGTATTGGAAAAAATTACAGCTTGTTTGGAGCTTTAGAGTTGTGTTACATTATAGTTCCTGTCGCATTGCGGCATGGAAACATGTGAATCGTGCTTCTTAAGGAAATGTCCAACTGGAAATAATTGATGGTTGCACGATCTCGGATAATATGATAAATTATAATTCCTGTCGCCGATAAACGACAGGGCGTTGAAGAAAGTCATTTGTTCTTTGAAAACTGAACAACGAGCGAATTAAGCAACAATAAATTGAGAACGACAAGTTCTCGTCAGCAACGAAATTTGAGCTATTCGGCTCTTTCATATTCGGTTTTGTCGGCTTTGCCGATGGAACCGACCAGATTATATCTCAACATCCCGTTCCGGGCCAAGAGAATAATCGTTTTCATGGAGAGTTTGATCCTGGCTCAGGACGAACGCTGGCGGCGTGCCTAATACATGCAAGTCGA
>NZ_CAKKLI010000054.1:0-31695 GCF_918697855.1 Paenibacillus sp. CECT 9249
CCGCGCGCGCGGGCGCTTGCCCCGGCGCGCCGTGCGCGGCGCCGCCGGCCGCCTGCGGCGGCTGTTCCGCCGGCGGGCGGTCCGCCCCGGCGGCAGGCGCTTGCGCCATATCCGGCAGCAAGCCTGCGCCGGATTCGGCTCTGCCGCGCTGCGCGGCCAGCAGCGCTTGCAGGCGCGCTTCGCGCGCCTGTTCCTCCCGCTCGATGCCGCGCAAGCGAGCGAATGATTGCGCGCGCTCGAGCAGTTCGCGCTCGCGCGCTTCGAGCTCTGCGGCTCGCTCCGCCGCCTGCGCCGCAAGCCGCTCGAATAATGGTTCCGCAGCGGCAAGCGCCCGCTTGCGGTACAATGATTTCACTTCCGCGCTAATCGACTTCGCGTAGTTCATCGTATATTCGCTCGTGAATCCGGCGCCCGGATTCACGAGCGAAGCCAGCCAGGCCGGCGTCATCCCGCCGAGCTCTTGCTCGAACGTCTCCGTCCAGACGTTCTCGTCCGCTCCGGCGCGCTGCGCCAGCCGGCGCAGCAAATCGCGCACATGCCAGTCCGCATGCGCCTGCACCTGCTCCAGCAAATGGCCGTGAAACGCCGCCAATCTCCGCTCGATTTCCGCCGCCGTCTTGCCTTTGCTTGCCAGGAATCCGGCCTTGAAGCCCGGTTTGCGGCTTTCCAAATAAGCCCCGGCCAAATCCCGCGTTTGGGCCGGAATGAGATTGGCATTATCCAGCAGCGACATCAATTCCTTCCGGAACTGTTCCCGCTCCGTACCGGACGCTTGCTTCGCCTCCGTGATACGGGCTTGCAGCCGCTCCAGCTCCTCGTCCAGCCTTCCGGCTTCTTCTTCCCCGCCCGCTTCCTGAAGCAATTGCCGCTTGAGCGGCTCGTTTTGCGCGGCAAACCAACGCATATGATCTTTCGCAAGCTGCGCCGCCGATTGTTCGACACTGTAGCGGCATAGCGCTTCCGCCCGCTCCATAAGCCGGCGGACAAGCCATTCCAGCTTATGCCACTCGTTATAGCGATGATCCGGTTCTTTCAATGATAAATAAATAATGCCGGCCGGCTCTAAATGCCAATATGCAAAAGCTTGCTCCACGCTTTTCCGGTAATCCGCAAACGGCAATTCCCGCTCCCGATGCTTGTCGATCTGGTTCACGATCAAATAAAGCGGTTTGCCCCAATCCGCGATCTGCTTGGCAAACGCGAAATTCATCTCCGATTGCACATGATTGTAATCCATCACATAGAACACGACATCGGCCAGATGGAGCGCCGATTCGGTCGATAGCCGGTGAGCGTCGTCCGTCGAATCGACGCCTGGGGTATCGAGCAGCGCCGCGCGATCGCCGAGCCAAGGAATCCGGTCCGTAAGCTGAACCGCCTCCACATCTGCGCCGTTCACGCAGTATGCCTCCACTTGATCCAGCGGAACCGCAATTCGTTCCTTTTCGCCGCTTCCGTCGCTGTTAGCGCCCATTTTCGTAATGACCGCTCCCGGTTCTCCGTTCCGGATCGTGACGACGTTGGCGCTCGTCGGAATCGGGCTGGAAGGCAGAATCGATTTGCCGCACAGCCGGTTAATTAATGTGGATTTGCCGGCGGAGAAATGCCCGCAGAAGGCCAATGCAACCTGGCCGGCCTCCCATTTCGCTTGCAACTCCCGGATTTTCGAAGCGCTCGCATGATGATGCGCTTCCATCAATTCGCGTTCCAGTTCTTGCAGCATCGAAAGCCGCCTCGTTTGTTCGTTTGCTGTATACAATGCCATTCCTATTCCCCTATCATAAATGAAAAAAGCTCCTGTCGGAGCACTCACACAGAAGCCGGTCCGTTGGTAAAGGCGGCTTTTGTATGCCTATCGGAATGTAAAATTTCCGATAGGGTAAACCGGAAATATCCGGTTTACGCCGTTACTTTATTTTACCATAACATTTCGGTTTTTAGGAGCCAACGTTGCCTTACATTTTTCGAACTGGGATGATAGTGCTAACATATAACGGATTTTCGAGGTCTTATTTGGGACAAAATAAAGCCTTCAAAATCCGTTACCCTCTTCATCGCCCGTCGGAATCATCAGTTTGAAAACGCAGTAAAACTTTCGATGCAACGCTAGGAGTCGGCCGGACAAGAAAACATTCTACTTCGCGCAAGCTTCTTCTAGTGAACGACTTTTTCTTTTGCCGGAATAAAAATTTCGAATACTTTGCCGTGCTGCAATATCGTAATATCGCGATCTTTCACCTTCATCACGACGACGTCGGGTCTAGCTTTCATTTTCTCCAAATAATGTTCCGGCGCTTCGCCCGAGTCGCTGACCGTAATTCCTTCCACTTCCGTTTCTTCGTTCTCTTGAAGCGGCGTGGCGATTATTTGCTCGTAAATGTCGGAAAACAGTTCAAAATTATTGGTGTAAACGGAGATGCATCTCATCAGGTCTCATCCTCTGCTCTAGTTTTTTTCACCCTTATCTTTCCAAACCGGGCTTGATTTCATACGTTTTTTCCCTTCGCGGCAGTCGTCCAGCAGCGGACAAACTTCGCATTGGGGGTTTTGCGCCTTGCAATGGTATCTGCCGAAGAAGATGAGCCGATGATGCGTCAGCGTCCACTCTTCCTTCGGCACTTTGCGCATCAGCTTCTTTTCCACTTCCAGCACGGAGTCGTTCAAAGCCGCAAAGCCTAACCGCTTGGCGACCCGTTCGACATGCGTATCAACGGCGATAGCGGGTACGCCGAACGCGTTCGAAACGACGACATTGGCCGTTTTGCGGCCGACGCCCGGCAGTTCGACCAACTTCTCGTGCTCGCGCGGCACCTCGCCGTCATACCGCTCCAACAATATACGACATAACTGCTGAATATGTTTCGCTTTGCTGCGAAATAATCCGATCCGCCGAATATCTTGTTCCAACTCCTCGATCGGGACCGATATATAATCTTCCGGCTTGCGGTATTTCTGGAACAATGTCGCCGTCACCTTGTTCACCGTTTCATCGGTACATTGGGCGGACAACAGCACGGCGATCGTCAGTTCGAACGGGTTGGAATGATTCAATTCGCAATGGGCGTCCGGGAACATTTCCGCAATTTTCCCGAGCGCTTCCCGGGTTTTCGCTGCATTCATACGGTTCTTAACCTCCTTACAACGGGAAAAACCGTTCCGCCGCGGATGAATCCATGTCAGAACGGTTTGGGGATCAACACTTATAGCTTCTCAATTTCGACAATTTTATCTTTAGTGAAATATATATTAATTTTATCACCATCTTGCAGCGATTGCACGTTTAATATTGTGTCACCTTGATGAATATATGCATTCGGCGCAAGAACGAATTGAATTTTCTCGCCCAAGTTGGCCGTACGTTTCACGTAAACTTCGTTGTACGTCCGATCGAACTTCCAGAAGGACCGCCCGTTCATCTCCGGCAGCACTTTGACAACCGTATTTTGATTGGCGTCCAGACGGATTTCGACCCGTTCTCCCGCTTTCAAGCCGCTCAAGCTGGCGTCGCTGGAGTTGCCGCGTTGGATTTGATAGCTTGTCGTCAATTTGACTTCTTGCGTCTTGCCTTCGAAATCTTTGACGATGATTTTCTGGCTGGACGTATCGACCGCTTCAACTTTGGCGTAAGTCAATTTCACGCGGTGCACCGAAGTCGGAACATTGCCGGCGAACTGAATCGTAACGACTTGCTCCGGAGCCAAATCGGCGAGAGCGCTAAGCTCGTTGTTCTCGTTAAAGACCGGAACGGAATCGATCACATAATCTTCAAAGCGGTTGTCGGCCGTTTTGACGCGCAATTTTTTGTCTTTCGCGTTCACCGTGTCAACCTCGAACTGTACATTCGTTTTGATCGAAATGCGGCCGACTTTGTCTTGCTTGTTGTTCAATTGCGCGGAGACCGGCCCGCCGATTTTCAAATCCGCGAAGGAGGCGTTGTTTTTGCCGTATAAGAATACGGCCGCGTTGCCTTCGTAAGGAAGAACGAGCTCCTTGCCGTTCGCCGTCGTCAGCGTAATCGTCTGTTTGCCGTAATCGATATATTTCAGAATGCCGTCGTATTTATACACCTTTTGCACCATAATCGCCTTGTTGTCGATAAACGTCAAGTTTACGCGCGTCTCGGGCGGCAGATACGCCTCAAGCTCGCTCAGCTTGGTAATGTTCGTGTTGATATCCAGCTTCGTATCTTGGTCGACGTATAGCGTATATGCCGCCGGTTTCGGCTTGACGTTCTCGTCTTGCACGACCAGCAAGTTGTTTTTCGTGTCGTAAAGCACGACGGTCGCTTCGTTCAACGTCTTGACTTTCCGGTTCGAAACGACGATTTTGGTTACTTGGCCTTCGTTATTGATCGCAACCTCGATCATATCTCCGCTCTCGGTATCCGCGATCAAATCGTCCAGACTCGCTTTCGCCAATCCGTCGATCGATACTTCCACCCGATCGGCAAAAAATCTGGTTTCGATATTCGATTTATCGTTATCTTTGAAATAGGAAACAAACGTTCTGTTATCGTCTAAGTTGAAAAGCATGCCTTTAACCGTATACTCGCTCGTCTGTTTCACTTCGATGGACACGATGACACCGTCTTCGACACGGTAAGAAATCAAATCGGCGGCTTTAATGTCCGCAAGCCCGTTCGACAAGTACCGGTCCTTATACCGTACCTCCGCCTTGTCGGCGACCTTGAACGTTTCTTCCTGATTGGCCGTATCTTTCACTTTGACCGTACTTTGAGCCGTATCGACGGAAACGACCGTTCCTTCGCTTACTTTGTTCACCGGGGCGCTCTTCACTTGAACAATAACAATTTTACGATCCTGGGTAAACGTTTCGCGCTTGACTTCAATCGTGCTCTTTTGCGGAAGTTCGCTCAGCTGGATTTCGTTTCCGGCTTGATCGAGGACGGTCACCGAGTTGTCGATGTCGATCAGATTGTCGCCGCCGCTAGCGCCTTGAACGAGCAATTGCGTTTTGCCGCTTGTCGTCAGCAGGCGGTCGAATTTATAATCCGTAGTCTCCATTTGCGGCTTCAAATCCAAAATTTCCACATATGCCGCCGCGCCTTCGTTCTCGATGACGGATACTTTCAAATACGGCTTCACGTCACTCGCGGAAATCGAATATTCGGCATCGAAGCGGAAATAAGCGGCTCCCGGCGTCCGTGCAAAACTATGTATTTTCCCGTTCTGGTCGTATAAATCGAGCGACGTGCTCGTCAGGTTCGTAATGACGCCTTCATATACGTTGCTGTAATTCACATCGATGTATTGACCGCCCCGGCTGAAGAACGTCGCCAACTGCGCTCGCGTTACGTTGCCTTGCGGCTCGAATTTATTGCCTTCAAGCCCCGTCGTCAGCTTGAGCGATACGGCCGCATTGACATAGCCGAGGGCGGAAGGCGAAATTTTGCCGTTGTCCGCGAACGACGTCTGCGTCGTCATCGCCGCTTGGGCTTCGTTTTGCTTGCCGATCGCGCGCACCAATATTTTGGTTACCCATTCGCGCGTCGCTTTTTTGTCGCCCCAAGGCTCTTTCATGTTTTCCTCGGTCATTTCCTCGTTTTTGTCCAGCAGTCCTTTTTGGAAGGCCAAAGCGACATACGGTTTGAAGTAAGTGCCGACTTTAAATTCTTCCTGGAAAGCGACGGAATTGCCCGAATTCACCTCTTGCTCCAAATTCATGAAACGAATCGCCATCGTTACCGCTTCCTGCTGGGTGACGGGATCGTTCGGACGAAATTTGCCGTTATTGCCTAACAAAATTTTCTCCAAAGCCAATTTGGTAATATGCTTTTCCGCCCAAAAACCGCTTTTCACATCGCTGAAGAGCGGCGCGGACGACGATTGCGTCTGGTTGAATGCAGACGTGTCCGACGAAGAATTTTCGCCTGACAGCCCCCCCGGCACAACTTCCGCATATGCCGCGCTGCCTGTGCCGAGCACCATCATCGCGGCCAACGTAAACGAAATTACTTTTGCTTTCATATGTATATCTCCTCTCCCTAATTGTTTGGCATCCTGTGAAAGATGTTGCGATAAAGTCTTCCCGAAGCAAAGCAAATGCCCCGTTTTGCGCAGCAAAACTCGCTTCGGAAGCGCCGCGTCCATGCGCGGGCGACGCCCCGATGCGAGTTTTGACGATCAATTCGAATACTTCCCTTTGCCGTAAGCAAGACTTTATGAACCCGCATATGTTCAAATTCGACACAACTATGCAGGATTCCTGCCTAATTTCTTTTAATTCCTTTGAAAAGGCGATTGCAAATCGACATGTCCCATGAGCGATTCGACTTTTTGCCCGTCTACCAACAGTTCGATCGATTGCACTTCGTCAAATTGGAACATCGTTTGCAGCAATGCATTCACCGCAAGCTCCTCGCCGGGAGCTCCCAGCCGCGCCTCTGCCGGAATATTCATATCCACCGTCAGCGCGCCTTCCTTGTTGTCCGCCGACAGAAACTCCGCCTTCGCCCACAAGGAAATCAAATTCGGGTCGTCCGTGTGCTGCAGAGCTTGCAGCGCCGCCATATATTTTTGATCGGGAGATTCATACGAAATTTCAACGGATTTCTCCGTCAATTCCATCAATTGATCGTCCGTAAAGTATACATGTACGTTCGCCGTCTCGAGCGGAGGCGGCTCAACCGCCCCTTGCTGCTGCTTTGTTTTGGCGCCGCAGCCGGCGAAGACGGCGGCAATAAGCAGCAGAACGAAACTTAACGTTACTATTTTACGCATTAGCGTCACCTCGCCTTATTGTAATCCCAAGTATTCCTTGATGCCGTCTTTAATGGACTGCGCAACCCGTTTTTGGAAATCTTCGTCAAACAGCAATGCTTCGTCTGTCGTATTCGTCAAATATCCGATTTCAAGCAATACGGACGGCATCGTCGTTTCCCGGATAACTACAAAGTTGGCCGTGCGCACGTTGCGATCGGGCAATCCGGCGCCGCGAACCACGTTGCGATGCATCACCTTCGCGAATTCCTCGCTTTGCGGCGTTCGATAATAAACTTCGGTTCCGCTGACGGAAGGCTTATCGATGCTGTTCGCATGAATCGAAACGAATAAATCCGCATCGTTCGAGTTCGCATACCCGGCACGATCGTACAAATCGACAAACGTATCGTCGGATCTTGTCATCATAATTTGAACGTCGGGATCGTTCTCGAATGCGTCTCTTACTTTAAGCGCGAGCGCAAGATTGAAATCCTTCTCGTTGCGTTTGCGTACGCTGATCGCTCCCGGATCGTGGTCCCCATGCCCCGCGTCGATCACGACGACATATTTCCCGTCGGCAGGCTTGTCCGCATTGGAATCCGGAACGGCATTCTCGCTGACGTCTATCATAACCAGGCCGACGTCCGGATCCGTGCTGACCCGGAAGTGATGGCGCTGCTTCAAATCGATGACGATTCGCACCGTAGCGGGCGAGTCCGTAAATTGCGAAAAGCGGATGCTTTCGACGACCGGATGATCTTCCACTTCCACGCGGCCTTGCCCGGTGTTATCGAAACTTTGGCCGCTCAAGAAGGCGTCCGTAAATTTCGTATGCGGCAAATCGACCACGATCCGATCCGGATTCGTCAACGTTTGCTGTTTCGGCTTGACCGAGCCGGCTATGCCGATCCATAAGCGGTCGTTCGCAAACGAGATCGTGCCGACCGACGCCGTTTCGCTCTCGTCCGGACCGGCCGCGCCGCCATTGTCTTCCGGTCCTTCGCTTGCGCCCGGCTTGCCGACCGTTCCGTCGCCGTCAGACGGCGGGGATGCCGGAGTGGACGGCTCGGTTACTTCGGAACCGTAATCCGCCGTAAACAGGTAGACCGATTTCGTAGCGTTGTCCCAGTCGACGACGAGGCCCATTTGCTCGCCAACGAAGCGAAGCGGAACGAGCGTCGTGCCGCTCTTAATGTACGGAAGCGTGTCGAGCGCAATTTTCTTTCCGTTTACTTCCGCCTCTTTTTTGTCAACCACAAGCTTAATTACTTGATCGCTTTTATGTATGGTCACCGTACGTGTCTTCGCATCCCAATCGACTTGAAAACCTAGCTCCTCTACCACGACACGAAGCGGAATCATGACAGAATTATTCTTCATCGTAATTTCTTCCGGAAGCGATAGTGACTCTCCGTCTAAGTAAAGCGTCGGATTCGTCGCCGCATGTCCCAATCCCGGAATCGCCAGCAATGTGAAACAGAAAAACAGCAGAACAGTTAATTTCCTCATCATTCACCCCTACATTCATCAATTTTTTTGCGTTGCTGCCGCTTCGGACAGGAAATTGTACACGCTTTATATTAGACGTCGAAAACGGGCAAAAGTTGCGAGGTTCTGACAAAAAAAGAGCTTCGGCGACGCCGGTTTCCGGCGTTCGAAGCTCTAGTAAAATTTGCTAATCGCGGGTAGATTATAATGCAGGTTCAAAAAGGGACTTGGATAGCCTCTATTAATAAGCAAGTCTCGCTTGATGCTTTTCTTCGTACGCGGCGATCTCCGCCTCGTGCTGCAGCGTCAGGCCGATATCGTCCAAGCCTTGCAGCAAAAACTGTCTGCGGTGTTCGTCAAGATCGAAGGCGATCTCAAGGCCGTGCTTGTCGATAATTTTCTTGTTTTCCAAATCGACCGACAATTCGTATCCTTCATGTGCCGCCGTACGTTGGAACAGTTCCTCTACTTGCTCTTCCGAAAGCTTGATCGGCAAAATGCCGTTTTTAAAGCAGTTATTATAGAAAATGTCGGCAAACGAAGGTGCGATCACGCATTTGAAGCCGTAATCAAGAATCGCCCACGGCGCATGCTCGCGGGAAGATCCGCAGCCGAAGTTGGCCCGCGAGATGAGAACGGAAGCGCCTTGATAGCGCGGTTTGTTCATTTCGAATTCGTTATTGATATCGCCGTTTTCATGAAATCTCCATTCGAAAAATAGAAATTGTCCGAAACCGGTGCGTTCGATGCGTTTCAAAAATTGCTTCGGAATGATCGCATCCGTATCGACGTTGACGCGGTCGACCGGCGCCACAATTCCTGTCAGTTGTTTGAACGGTTCCATTGTAAATCGTCTCCTCTCTATTACACGATTGCTTCCGTTTTGAATTCCCAGTCGCGGACGTCTACGAACCGTCCCTTAATGGCAGCCGCCGCCGCCATGGCCGGCGATACGAGATGCGTGCGTCCTCCGCGTCCTTGGCGTCCCTCGAAGTTGCGGTTCGATGTCGACGCGCAGCGCTGTCCCGGCTGCAATACGTCCGGGTTCATCGCAAGGCACATGCTGCAGCCCGCGTCGCGCCATTCGAAGCCCGCTTCGATAAACACTTTGTCCAGGCCTTCCTTCTCCGCCTGAATTTTCACCCGTCCCGAGCCCGGCACGACGATCGCCGTCACCCGATCGGACACTTTATATCCTTTGGCCACTTGCGCCGCGGCGCGCAGATCCTCGATCCGGCCGTTCGTGCAGGAGCCGATAAACACATAGTCGACGGCGATATCCGTCATCGGAGTTCCCGGTTTCAAATCCATATACTCGAGCGCTTTTTCCGCCGCTTTCCGCTCGTTCTCCGTCGCAAAGCTCTGCGGATCCGGAACGGCCGACGTAATATCGGTACCCATGCCCGGGCTCGTGCCCCAGGTTACTTGCGGAATCAAGCTGTCCACGTCGAACTCGACGACGCGGTCGTAAACCGCGCCTTCATCGGTCGTAAGCTTCTTCCATTCTTGCACCGCGCGGTCGAACGCCTCGCCTTGCGGCACGTATTCGCGTCCGCGCAAATATTCGAACGTCACTTCGTCGGGAGCGATCAGACCCGCTCTTGCGCCGGCCTCGATCGACATATTGCAGACGGTCATCCGTTCTTCCATCGATAATCCGCGAATCGCCTCGCCCGTATATTCGATAACATATCCTGTCGCGAAATCGGTGCCGTACTTCGCAATGACGCCTAGAATCAAGTCTTTCGCCGTTACGCCCGCTTTACGCTTGCCGACGAAACGGACTTCGAGCGTTTTCGCTTTCGCTTGCTGCAAGCATTGCGTGGCCAGCACATGCTCGACTTCGCTCGTTCCGATCCCGAACGCGAGCGCGCCGAACGCGCCGTGCGTCGACGTATGGCTGTCGCCGCATACGATCGTTTTGCCGGGATGCGTAAGGCCAAGCTCCGGCCCCATAACGTGGACGACCCCTTGATCGATACTGTTCAAATCGAAACATTTTACGCCGAAATCGGCGCAGTTTTTCGACAAAGTGTCGATTTGCTGCTTGGAAATCGGATCCGCAATGTTAAAGCGGTCTTTCGTCGGCACATTATGATCCATTGTCGCAAATGTCAAGTCGGGACGACGGACTTTGCGGTTGCTTAAACGCAATCCTTCAAAAGCTTGCGGCGAAGTTACTTCGTGCACAAGATGAAGATCGATATAAATAATGCCCGGTTTCCCCGCTTCCTGATGGATAACGTGATTTTCCCAAATTTTTTCGTACATCGTTTTTGCCATCATGATTCACCCTTTCTCTGTCGAGCGTCTCGCTCCCTTACACCTTAAAGCGAATATATCATTTCTTTATTCATTGTTCCAAGATATAATATCTATAAGTGTAATAGTTACAAACTATAAGAAAACGATAATCGAAGGAAAACGATACAGGAGGTTTGCCATGGAACTGCGTCAACTTCAATACGCCATTCAAATCGCGGAAGAGCGGAATTTCTCGCGCGCGGCGGAGAAGCTGCACATCGCCCAGCCGTCCTTAAGCCAGCAGTTGTCCAAACTGGAAAGAGAAATCGGCGTTCTACTATTCCAGCGCAATACGAATTCCGTCGAATTAACGCATGCGGGCTCCGTCTTCGTCGCACAAGCGCAGAAGATTGTCGACGCGATGGAACAGCTGAAACAGGAAATGGCCGATATTTCCTCGACGCGCAAAGGCAGGGTCGTCGTCGGCAGCTTGCCGATTACGGGCTCCCACATATTGCCTTACGTGCTCCCGGCGTTTCGGGAGCGTTATCCGGAAATCGAAATCGTTCTGACGGAGGATACGACCGCCAATTTGGAGAAGCTGACCGCCAGCGGCCAGACCGATCTCAGCTTATTGTCGCTGCCGCTCGCCGAACAATCGTTAACGTACGAACCGGTCATCGAGGAGCAAATCGAGCTCGCCGTTCCGCCGCAGCACCGATTGGCCTTGCAGCATGCCAAAAGCGGCGAAGAGGTGCATATTGAGCGATTGCGCGAGGAACCGTTCATCGTGCTGAAGAGAGGGCAAGGATTCCGCCAAATTGCGCTCGATTTATGCCAAAGCGCCGGATTTGCGCCGAATATCGTATTCGAGAGCAGCAATATCGATACGGTTCAGTCGCTCGTCGCCGCCGGCATGGGAATCGCCTTTGTGCCGCAATTTATTGCGCGCGCTAAACGAAGCGAATTTATACCGGTTTATTTGCCGCTGGCAGGCACCGCCCATGCGCCGACACGGACGCTGGTGATCGCCTACCGCAAAGGGCGCTATCTGTCCAAAGCGGCCGAGGCGTTTATCGAATTTTTCACTTCGACGGTGCAAAAGCATTTCCAATGACTGTCGGCGACTGTCGGGGGCAAGGCAAAACAGAAAGTAAACCAACACAGGGAATGGGGAGAAAAAAATGGAACCATGCGGAGTTATTTTCGATGTGGACGATACGATGTACGATCAGTTAAAACCGTTTGATGATACGTTAAGCCGATTTTTCGGGCCTGACCATTCGGTCGACGGGGAAGCGCTGTTCCGAAGAACGCGCCATCACAGCGATACGCTGTGGAACGATTATGCGGCGGGCAGCATCCGGCTGGAAGAAGTCCGGAGGCTGCGCATCATCCATGCATGCCGCGACTTCGGGCTGGATTTGGCGGAAGAGGAAGCCGACCGGTTTCAAGCCGAATACGAGCAAGCGCAGCGCCGCATCGCTCCGTTCGAAGAAGTGCCCCGGCTGCTGGGCGACTTGCGCCGGAACGGTTATTTGGTGGGCATTATTACAAACGGTCCCGTTAAGCATCAACGCGACAAGATCGACCGTTTAGGCTTGAGCCGGTTCGTCGAAGAGCGGCATATTCTGGTTTCGGACGAGCTCGATTTCGCCAAGCCCGACTCCCGCATTTTCGACGTATACCGGGCGAGAGTCGGACTCCCCGCCGAACGTCTCATCTATGTCGGGGACAACTGGGTGAACGATATCGCCCCGTCCATCGAAGCCGGCTGGCGGGCGATCTGGTTCAATCACCGGCGCAAGGCTCCCGAATCGAATCATAAGCCGCTCGCGGAGATCGATTCGATCGATCGGATCAGGGAATATCTGTAGCCTTCTATTCTTCGAGCTCCCATGCCGGATTCCAGACGACTTCCCATAAATGGCCGTCCGGATCTTGGAAGTGGCCGGAATATCCGCCCCAGAAAGTGTCGTGTGCCGGGTCCGTAATCGTGGCGCCGGCTTTTCCGGCCTGTTCCATCACTTGGTCGACTTCTTCCTTGCTGGCTACATTGTGGCCGATCGTAAATTCGGTCGGACTGTTGTGAGTGCGGACAACTTTCGCCTCATGGGCAAGATCTTCGCGTTTCCAAATGGCGAGCTTCACGCCGTTCTGCAAGTCGAAGAAGGCAACGGCCCCATGCTCGAATTCGGTGCCGACGATCCCTTCCGTCGGCAGCCCCAATCCGTCGCGGTAAAATGCCAACGCTCTTTCCAGATCGTCCACGCCTAACGTAAGGACTGAAATTCGCGGTTTCATCAATGAATCTGCCTCCTCGTTATTGCTCTTCCGCTGCGGTTGAACCGAGACGATTGTAATTCCTCAGCGTTCGCAGCGATTGCAATGTAATGATCCCTTTCCATTCTTCCTTGGCATTCCGCCATTCTTCCTCGTACTGGTACCAAGTCCAGTTAGGCGCCCATGCCCCGTCCTCGCCTTGGCCGGCGATCAATGCATCCAATTCGCCCGGAATGATGTCTGCATATTTCCCGTAATAACGCGATTTCGGCGAATCGGCTACTTGCAGCGGTTCAGCCCCGTAACCTTCGCGCTGCTTGGGATCCGTCGGAACGCAGTTATCGAGGAAGAGCCGCATCTTGGCTTCGATTGCCGCACGCTCCCCTTCGTCAAGCCGCTCGGCCAAACGCAAGAAGCAGAACATTTCATGCATTTCCTTCAAATCGCATTCATTCTGCAAATAGTCGACGGCATAGCGGAAGAGCATACCGAGCTTGTCATAGGTTACGAGTGATCGGTAGTCCAGAAAATAAGCGACGATATCCGCATTTGGATTGCCCCAATGATCGGAGAAGGCGCCGTAGTTCCACCAGACCGCGCGCGGAGCGTTCTCCGCTTCGGGCGGGATAATATCCCAACCGCGCCGCTCGTCCCGATACGTTGCTGCCAAATAGTCGAGCGCTTTCCGTACGATCGCATTTCTCTCATCCGAAGGCGGCAACAGTCCCAAGATCTCAAGTCCGCGCGTCGTCGCCAAAGCGGACGATTCTTGACAGCGGAGATCGGGCTCCAATCCGCGGCCGAACCCGCCGTCCGCATTTTGAAACTTTACGAGCTCCTCCAACACTTGAGCGCTTGAATCCGATTCGAACTCATATGCATAGATTGCGCGTTCCAGCGGTCTTGCATGCTGCTTCATAAAGGACCGTGCCAGCGCCAAACGCGACGGATCGACAATATTCATCGGTATTCCTCCCCAACGATAAATTCACTAACCATTATCGCACGCTTAGGCCGTTTCGAATTGTAAAAAACGGACAACCTTACTTCATTTCCGTACTTGCTTTAAAAACCTGATTGGGAGACAACCCGTAATAGCGTTTAAAATGATGGATAAAATGCGGCTGATCGTAGTATCCGTATTTTGCGGCAAGATCGGTTAAGCGAGCCTGCGAGCCGCGATAAAGCTCTTGCAGCAAATATTGAAACCGGACAATGCCCGCAAATTCTTTCGGCCCGGCACCCAACTCGCGCTGAAACGTTCTTCTTATATTTCTTTCGCTGTAATTCAAATGTTCCGCCAAGGAGCGGATGGAAATAAGGCCTTGGCTTGCGTAAATGTATTGCATGCTCGTGAACAGCAAATCGTCCGTATCGGATTCGGATCGAATCAACCGTTGCAATAACGCGTCTTCGACTTGTTCAATGATTTCCGCAGTACCGTTGCTTGCCATGATTTGTTCCGTTAACATCAAGGCGTGATTGCCCCATATATGTTCCAGATATACATGATGCCCGGTGCCGGTAAATTCGGAGACGGGATAGCTTATAAAGCGGCGTACGGTATCCGAGTGGAAACGAATGCCGAATAAGGAGTGCTCGCCTGACAGGTTCATCGCTTCAAACCCCGTCATCAACCCCGCCACGAAACCCCCTTTGGCAAATGAAGGCGATCTCAGGTCAAATATAATATCGACGCAGCCATCCGGTATGATACGATGCAACCGGCTCGAACCCGACGCGCGGAAGTCGACGGTCCAATAGCAAGCGACATAAGGTTTCAGGCTGTCGCCGGGCGCATATTCCCGATACCGGTAGTTCGGATCCGACCATTCCTGCTGCAGCGTCGGCGGTTGAAGTGGAATAAAAGTTCGCATGTGCCTCCCGCTCCCTTTCGTTTTAAGGTATGTATACAGTACCATGTTATCGGGACATCGCGCAAAAAAATGCAGCCCCAATTGCAACAATAGGATGCGTTGCAGAGGGCTGCATGCGAATCATGAATGTAGTGCCGATGATATGTCAAATCAATTTCGGCAGGTCGTCTTCCTTATTCTGCGCCTTTGCATCGTTAACCGTCTCGTCCGGTTCCTCGATGTTTCTCGTCGAGTTGCGGAATTCCCGCAGCGTATCGCCAAACGCTCTGCCGAGCAGCGGCAGTTTGGCCGGGCCGAACACGATCAGAGCGATCATTAAAATAATGACCAGTCCCGAAACGCCAATATTGTTCAACATCGGATTCGCCTCCTTTCCGTTAGTTCGTGGGCAATGCGGCAAGCTTCCGATAGTAGCGGCCGGATAACAACAAACTCGTTTCAAACAGCAAAATAAGCGGTACGGTCACCGATAAATGCGACACGAAATCGGGAGGCGTAATGCAGGCGCCAACGACCGCAAGGAAGACGTAAGCGTATTTTCTCGTTTTTTTGAGCCTCTCCGGCGAGAGCAATTTCAGTTTGGTGAGAAACATGACGACGATCGGCATTTCAAAGGCGACTCCAAGCGGAAAAACGACATTGAACAGAAAGGAGAAGTAGTTGTCGATGCCGTACGTTTCCACCGCGCCGACGCTTTGGTTCATCTGTTCCATAAATCCGATCATCATCGGAAATACGCCGAAATAGCCGAATGACACGCCAAGGAGAAACAGGGCGAACGACGCCGGGACGTAAGCCAGCGTCCCCTTCGCTTCGCTCTCCGTCAGCCCGGGCCGCACGAAGGCCCAGATATGATAGAGCAGCACCGGCAGCGTAAACAACACCGCGAATACGAAAGCGCATCTCATATACAGAAATAGGCCGTCCGTAAACGAAAATACGTTCCACTCTATTTTGCTCGCAGCCGGCATCTCCTTAATCCGCGTTAAAATTCGCGGGGAGGCGTAGAACCCGACGCATAATGCGGCGAAAAACCATATGCTTATCATAATCAACCGTTTGCGCAATTCGGCTAAATGGCTGATCCATTGCTCCAGATGTTCCACCGAATCACCTCCAGCTTCTTCCTGCATTAAACGAGCGAACCGCCGCCTTGCTTCATATATTTGGCGATTCCTTCCGCCGCCCGGTAGGCTAGGGCGCCGACCGTCGCTGTTGGATTGTATCCGCTATTGTGAGGAAATGCCGAAGCGCCGACGACGAACAAGTTATCGACATCCCACATTTGCAAATAATTGTTGACGGCCGACGTGCCGGGATCGGATCCCATAATGACTCCGCCCGTATTGTGGGTGGATTGGTACGGGACGATGTTGTACGAAACCAATTCTCCCGACGTCTCTTGTTTGGTAGGCTTCATCTCTTTCATGACCTGAGCCGTCTTCTCCGCCATAAATTTGACGAGATTGCGGTCTTGATCTTCGAAGTCGTACGTAATGCGCAAGAGCGGCAATCCGTATACGTCCTTATAGGTCGGATCCAAATCCAAGTAATGATGCCTCCACGGCATATTCGCTCCTTGCGCGCCGACGCTGAGCACACGGTTCGCGTATTTGATCGAAGCTTGCTTGAATTCCTTGCCCCAAGACGGGACGTCATGCGGAATTTGGTTGCTGGCGATCGGACGGTTTCCGGTTTGCGATATGCGTATGCCGGCCCCGTGAATGAAATCGAGGTCGGAATGGTCGAAGTTGTCGCCGTTGAAGTCGTCGAATTCGACGCCCAACGAACCGGCTCCCGCATACGTGTTGAATTGTTTATCGTCGAAAAAGCCCGTCGTCGCGCCGCCGTTGACCTGGTAAGCGTAATTTTTGCCGATTACGCCCGTGCCCGTCTTCGGATCGTACGGTTTGCCGAGCTTGGATGTAAGCAGCAGCCGGACATTATTGAACACATAGCTTGCGAGAACGACGATGTCGGCAGGTTGCTCGTATTCTTCCATCGTCATGGCGTCTCTATAAACGACCCCTGTCGCTTTTTTGCCGTCATGCAATATTTTCGTCACATTGGCGTACGTCCGGTATTCGAAGTTCCCCGTTTTTTCCGCTACCGGAATGACGGTTACGACCGGATCGGCTTTCGCCCCGTATTCGCATCCGAAACGTTCGCAGTAAGCGCAATATTGGCAAGCGGCCCGCGCAATGCCGTCGGGATTCGTATAATTTTCCGACAGGTTGGCGGACGGCATCGCATACGGATGGTAACCGAGCTTCTTGGCCGCTTCCTTAAACATGTTCAAGGCCGGCGACATTTTCATCGGCGGGGTAGGAAACGGGTTGGAGCGTTTGCCTACCATCGGATTTTGCTCCGCTTCTCCCGAAATGCCCGCCATTTTTTCGTATTTGTCGAAATAAGGCTCCAATTCGTCGTATGTAATGCCCCAATCTTGAATCAGCATGCCGTCGGGAATTTTCTTCTTCCCGTAACGCTCGACCGTTTTCGAATAAATCTCGAAGTCGTACGGCAAAAATCGCAGCGATTGGCCGTTCCAGTGAATCCCGGCTCCTCCGACACCTTCGCCGAGCAGGAAAGACCCGTACTCCCGCATCGGAACCGCACTCATTTTCTCATTGTTGCGAAACGTAATTGTTTCTTTGGACAAATCCTGCATCAAATCGTATCGCAACGCGTAACGCAGCTCATCATGCACCATATAATAATCTTTCGTCGATCTTCCTTTGCCCCGTTCCAGCGCGACCACTTTCGTACCGTTTTTCGTCAATTCGGAGGCGATAATGCCGCCGACCCATCCTAATCCGACGATAACTACCGGCACTTTATCCATTTTCTTTGCCATCGTTTCTCACCTCTTCTCTCAATTCGTTAATGGGCGGACATATGATCGTGCAAGCTTGCGGGCTCGATTTTGACAAATTCCTCTTTATCGATAATGTCGAGGTAACTCATCTGATTGCCGGGATAATTGCGCATCCTCCACCCTTGCATATCTTTGTTCCCTCCGTACAGCGGATCGGAGTATACCCCTTCCAACGTCAGCGATAATAGCAATTTGAAAAAGTTAAGGCTCGTCGCGCCGTTAATTTTGACGCCTTCGCCGTTTTGAATTTGTTCCAACACCGCGTCCTGTTCCTCGGCGGCCAAATCGGAGAACGATTTCTTGTATTTTTTCTGGCTTAAGTCCTGCATGGCGGCGAGCCCGAGCGTAAACAAATCTTTGCGGCGAATGCTCGGATAATTTCCTTGCGTTTTCTCGCCCGCGATGAAGGGACCCATCATATATTCCCTTGCATTTACGCCCCACAGGCTGGCCAACTGATGGTCGATATAATACGCCACTCCCAGACCTTTCGCGCCGGGGCCGAGCTCGTCCTCCGGATAAAGGCGTTCGGCAGCGGCTTCCGTCAACGCGAATTGCTCTTGATTGAAAAACATTAACGCGCGATTGTAGTCGCGTGTCGGTTTTTCACCCGGCTTCTGTCCCGGCGCCGGCGGAGGAGCCGGTTTGGTCTTCTTCGTATTGGCGCCGATCAATCCGCCGATGACGCCGCCGACAACGACGCCGCCGAGGGCCGTCCCCGAATATTTTAGAAATTTGCGCCGGGATTCGTCCGGCGGCTGCTTGATCTTGTTCTCTTCTGGCATAGTAGATCTGACCTCCAGAATAATTAATTCGATGGAGTCAGTATTTTCAATTCGAGTATCGATTATGCAAAATAGGGCGTGACGTCCGTTTCAGGGAAAGAGAGTTGCCGCATGCGAATGAAAGATCGCAAATTGGTAAAGCTAATGGTGATTTTATAGACTTCGAGGAGGGTTCCATATGCGCAAATACAAGTTGGTGTGGGTCATCGCGGCAATTGCGGCGCTGCTAATAACGGTAACGGCCTGCGGTGCGAAATCGAAGCCGCCGGAAACGCAAACGCCCGCTCCGGGGGGAGAAACGGGAACGCCAAGCGCCACGGTCGACGCGGACGCCATTGTAAAACAAAATTGCATCAGCTGCCACGGCGGCAATTTGGAAGGCGGCGTCGGACCGAGTTTGCAGGCGGTCGGCGGCAAATACGACCGAAACCAAATCCACGATATTATCGCCAACGGACAAGGAGGCATGCCTCCGTTCCAGGACAAACTGTCCGCCGACGAAATTTCCGCAGTCGCCGACTGGTTGGCAGCGAAAAAATAACATTCATATCATGGGAACGTGAAAACATGCGAAATGCCCCGTTTTTATTAGGAGTATGTTCCGCATGTTTTTTGTATGGCTGGTAGACGAAAAATCATACAAATCGAGTGGCGCCCCGCTGGCGTTGCATCGAAGAAAACTGCAGATTCGACTTCATGCAAGTTCTCCTGCGAGATTGCCCGGCAACTCACATGGCGAATACCAATTCCTTCAAAAATGCACGTGTTTACCCATCGAAAAAGTTGCAGGCTTTTGAATGAAAGATCCTTCATTGACTGACTATTCCTTCCCGCTGGGGCGGATGTTTTGCAAAGATGCAATGGCGTTGCATTGAGAAATTGCTATCCGGACCGTACGACCGTTATTATGCGTCAAAACCGCTTATTCGCTGTTTCAGCGGACATTGGCTCCGTTATCCGTTCGTCGCAGGGCTTATTTTTACGCTTTTACCGCGAATAAAGGATCGTCTGTCCGCAAATTGGCCGAAATCGGGTCATTTGTCACAATTAGCGTCTCCTGTGTCCGCGAACTTGGGGAGCAGGGCGGTAGAAGTTAATGCAACGCCAGTGGCAAAGATGACTACTTTGCTGCGTCATCCTAGCCTGTTTGAAAATTGATGCAATGCTAGTGACGACGCGTTTAGTTGCAAAAATTACGTCATTCCGATCATTAGCTCCGGGAAATACCGGTACTTCCGCTTGCTAATGAATGATAACAAAGTAGCTCATGATTTTCCGCTCACTAAAGAGACCCCGCGTCCAAGATCGAAGCGAGGTCTTCTTTGGTTTGTTAGGGGCTATCGTTTTGCCCGCTGCCGCGCGCGTACATCATCGTTCGGCTCTTTAAGTCCGGAATGTCCACAGGCAGCTTGCCCGTCGGCTCGATTTCTCCGAATACGGCGCGCACTCCCGCGTCGGTATTCGCGCTGGACGGTACGCCGTATACGGCCAAGTAGGCCGATGCTTCAGGAATATAACGAATATCGTACGGCGAACCGACCGCCAGGACGGCCGCCTTCTTGCCCAGATCGGCGATGGTGTTCAGCGTAGCCGCGACCGCATCCCGCTGCGTCCCGTCCGTATGCAAATTGTTCGTGACGATCAAAATATGGTCGGCCGCAGAGAGCGAATTTCGCTGCTCTTTCGTCAACGATTCGGACATCTTCCAACCGCTGAGTTGGAACGCCCGTCCGGCCGTCGTCCGTTCGATCGATTTGCGGATCGCATCATAGGCGTTGCCGGGTGCGATAAGAACGAGCTTCGTCCCTCGCGCCGTTTCGAAAGGCAGCAAGCCGTCTTCGTTTTTCAGCATCGTTACCGCCTTTTCGGCAATTTCCCGTTCCATTGCGGCAGCTTCCTTGTCGGCGAAAGCCGCTTTCGCGTCCGCCAACTGTTCTTTCACCGAGACAAGCGGCTCTTCCAACAATCCGCGCTTCTCTTTCAACGTCAGGATCCGTTCGACGCTTTCATCGATTCGTTCTTCCGGGATACGACCGTCCTTCACGGCCGCGGCGATATTGTCGACCGTTTGGCGCGGATGCGGCGGCATAAGCAGCATATCGACTCCCGATTGTACGGCCGTCACATCCGCCTCCTCTTCCCCGAATTGCGAGACGATCGCCTGCATATTCAGGGCGTCCGTCACGAGGATGCCTTCATAGCCCATTTCTTTCCGCGCGATGTCCGTCAAGAAGCGGGGGGACAGCGTCGCCGGAAGCGTAATTTCCGAACCGTCCTTTTTGGAGACGGCGGTGGCGGTTTCGATATGAGGAAACGTAATATGCGCGGTCATAATCATATCGACGCCATCGGCGGCGGCCTGTTTAAAAGGCACGAGTTCAACCTCTTCCAGGCGCGTCATATCGTAAGGAACGGTGGGCAAGCCGAGATGCGAATCCACATCCGTATCGCCATGTCCGGGGAAATGCTTTGCCGTTGCGGCAATTCCCGCCTCGTGAAATCCGGCGATCATCGCCGTCCCAAGCCGGGCCACGTCATGCGGGTCCGAACCGAACGAGCGCAAGCCGATAACCGGATTGTCGGGATTGTTGTTCACGTCAAGCGAAGGCGCGAAATTCAGATTGAAGCCTAACGCCTTCAACTGTTTGCCGATGTAGCGGCCGGTTTCGCGCGCGTACCGCTCGTCGCCGGCGGCTCCTATGGCCATGTTTCCCGTAAACTTCGTTCCCCAAGGAAAACGAACGACGGTTCCGCCCTCTTGATCGATTGCCGTCCAAATCGGCAGCGCCGCCGCCTCCTTCAAATCATGCAGAAGCTGTACGGTATGTTCCAGCGAAGGTACGTCCTTCCGGAATAAAATGACCCCGCCGTAATGCCGGCCTTTCAATAGCTTGGCCGCCTCTTCCCCGTTCGCCGCGCCGAGCGAGTTCAAATCGACGATCAACATTTGTTCGATTTTCTGCTCTAAAGTGAGTCCGTCCATCAAGCTTCGCACCGCTTCGCTCGTCTGATCGGCAGGCGGAAGCTCGTCTTCCGGCTCTTCGCCGGTTTCGGTATTGCCATTGTCGTTCGAATCTGCCGGTTGCTGCGATTGATTCGTGCCGGCTGCGGGCGGAATACGATCCGGACGCGCGTAATTCCACCATACAAATCCGATGACAAGACATACAATGACGGCTGTAACGCTCCAACCGACCGCCTTTTTATTCATCATCATCACTTCCGTATTTTTTAATATAAGTTCGGTCTTCGGTCCGCAAAGACAGGTATCGTGCTGCGAACTTTGTCCGCAAGCGCCAAATCGATGTTTGCCGTAACGATCGTTTCGATCGTGCCGCCTTCGGCAACCGTTTCGCCCCAAGGGTCGACAATCATCGAATGGCCGAAAAATTCCGTCGTCCCGCTGACGCCGACGCGATTGCACGATATGACGTACATTTGATTTTCGATCGCTCTGGCCGTGAGGAGCGTTCTCCAATGATGCTGGCGAGGATTCGGCCATTCGGCCGGCACGAACAGCATTTTCGCGCCCGAAAGCGCCAGTTTGCGCGACAGTTCTGGAAAGCGGATATCGTAGCATATCATCATCCCTGCCGGTATCCCTTCGATTTCAAACTTGCCCGCCCGATCGCCCGCTGTCAAATATTTCTCTTCTTCCATGAGCCGGAACAGATGAATTTTCGAATATTGCGCCGTCATCGTTCCGTCGCGGTCGAACACGTACATCGTATTAAGAATATCGTCTCCCCGCTTCTCGGCGATCGACCCGGCAACGATATGCACCTGATGGGCTTTGCTCAATGCCGACATCACTTGCTTCGTTCTTTCTCCGTTACGATCCGCGATTTGATGAATGCGGTCAAGCGCATAACCGGTATTCCACATTTCAGGCATGACGATAATATCCGGTTTATCGGCGGTAGAAGCGGCCTCCGCAATCATTCGTTCCGCGTTTGCGAAATTCGTGTCCGGTTCTCCGATCCTGATATCCATTTGCAGCAGCGATATCCGCACTTGCTCCGTCATAGCGGCATCCTCCTTTGGGGTGGTTTCCTTCGAATCTTTTTTTATCATATCGTGTCATGGTTCCATGTCAAGATGGGCACATTATAACGTGATATCCGCAGGATACGCAAATTCGATCCCTCATTAAAGGAGTTTTATCATGAGCAAATTAAGTATTGGTCGTTGCAAATTGTTGTCGATCGCCGTCATCGTCGCCATGCTGATCGTCTCCGCGCCCGCGCACATCTTCGCCGAGCCAAATCAATCTGCGAAGGCGGATCCCGTCCAAGTCTACGATATGGGTGCGGAAAAGGTAACGAAAATCGTTCCGAACAACGCCGAATATCAGCGGGAAGCCCTGTCCTGGCTGCAATCGGCGACCGGCTTGGCCGTTCAATTGGACCTTGACGAAAAATGCGGCTACATTTACAAAGTGCCGCTGGAACGCACGGCGGATGTCGATATCGAAGGCGTGAAAGTGCAGGTGAATGACGTCTTTTTGATCCACTGTCCGCATAAAAAGCCGCTGCTATTAGTATTTTCCAAAAAAGAACGCAAGCCGTATTTGCTAGTCTTTAAAGCGGACATCAAACCGTTTCTCGAGTTGATTCATCAGGCGAAATAGCGGAATTCCTCTATACACTCCGGTGAAAACATGCTAAATTAAGTATAATTATCGGAATGAACGGTTTTCGTATGAACCGGATGTGGATGGAGTGAACTGAGAATGTACATGCCGAAAAAAACGACCGCACAAGAACCGCCAGGCAGCGTCATGCCGATTGAAGCCGCAGTGCGAATGCAAAGGCTGCCCAAACAATTTTTCGCCGGATTAGCGCAAAAGGCGAGCGCGCGTATCGCGGAAGGCCATGATGTCATTAACCTTGGGCAGGGAAATCCCGACAGGCCTACTCCGCCACACATCGTAACCGCTTTGCAAGAGGCTGCGGCCAATCCGCTTTACCATAAATATCCGCCTTTCAGCGGATTTTCTTTCTTAAAGGAAGCCGTCGCCGAGCGATACGCCCAAGATTACGGCGTCGAGCTCGATCCGGAAACGGAAGTGGCCGTACTATTCGGCGGAAAGACGGGATTGGTGGAAATTAGCCAAATATTGCTGAACCCCGGCGATGTATGCCTCGTTCCCGATCCCGGTTATCCCGATTATTGGTCCGGCGTCGCCCTGGCGGGAGCCGAGATGGCGTTCATGCCGTTGACGGAAGCCGGCGGCTATTTGCCCGATTTCGGCGCGATCGATGCGGAAACGCTGCGCAAAGCGAAGTTGATGTTTCTCAACTATCCGAACAATCCGACAGGAGCGACGGCAAGCGCCGCTTTCTATGAAGAGGCGATCCGGTTCGCCGAACGGCACGGCATTGTGGTGGCGAGCGACTTCGCCTACGGCGCGATCGGTTTTGACGGAAACCGCCCCGTCAGCTTCCTGGAACAGCCGGGCGCCAAAAGCGTCGGAGTGGAATTTTATACGCTCTCCAAGACGTATAACATGGCCGGATGGCGGGTCGGATTTGCGCTCGGAAATCGCGAGGTGATTCGATTGATCAACCTGATGCAGGACCATTACTACGTCAGCCTGTTCGGCGGCATCCAAGCGGCGGCGGCGACCGCGCTGACCGCTTCGCAGCAATGCGTAACCGATCTGGTCGATAGGTACGAACGGCGCCGAAACGTCTTTTATCGCGCATTGCATCGAATCGGATGGCAAGCTTCGCCTTCGAGCGGATCGTTTTTCTGCTGGCTGCCGGTTCCGAAGCCGTTTGGCTCTGTGGAGTTCGCCGATATGCTGCTTGCGCAGGCGAATGTCGTCGTCGCGCCGGGCGTCGGGTTCGGCGCTCACGGCGAAGGCTATGTGCGCGTAGGCTTGCTGACGAACGAGGAACGGCTGGAAGAAGCCGCCGAGCGAATCGGCAGATTGAACTTGTTCGGCTAGTAACGGGATCGGCGGATCGCCGGAGAACTGCGGCAATCCGTTCCTTTGGGCATTGCTGTCCGACAGCGCCCTATGGGAACAGCAAGCGTATGGCCGGCACCGTGCCGGCTTCCCTTTACAACCGTTGGAATCTCATGTATTCTTATAAGAAAAGAAACGTTATGACGGGACCAGTAAAAAAGAAAGTGACGCTTCAGAGAGCAAGTTCCAAAGGCTGCAAGAACTTGCCGTCGGACGCTTTTTGAACCTACCCCCGAACGGCCGGCCGAAATGCCGGACAGTGCCTACTGTTACAAGGCATGCGAGCAGGGCGATGCAAATCGCCAAAAAAGGTGGTACCGCGGAAGCCAGACTTTCGTCCTTTTCAAGGGATGAAGGTCTTTTTGTTTACGACGAAGGAAGCATACGTAGGGGCACTAGATCTCGGCGGCTGCCGTTTTCGGGTAGTGCGCGTCATGGCTGCCGCGATGCTTCCGCTCGTTTGCGCCCTTTGAACCGTTTTTGGCGCACAGTAGCTGCTGAGGTCCCTTCCTTGCTCGATGAAACAGGCGCTACTGAGCATAGTAACTGCAATTATCTAATTTCTCGATCAAAACCGCTTTTTGAGCGCAGTAGCTGCAATCATCCATCTAATGAAGTTCGTTTCACCGATTTTAGGGTCCATTGGGCAAAAATAGCTGGATTTTTGCAGTTGCTCGGGTGAAATTTGCTGAAATCGGCTTTTGTAAATGGATTTTTGCAGTTACATAGGCTTTCGAAGCACTAGCGTTGCACCGAATGTTTTACTGCGTTTCAAACCGATGATTGCGATAGGGATGAACAAGGTTAACGGATTTTGGAGGCCTTATTTGATCCAATAACGCAATTTTGGCGGTGTTAGCGGATTTTGAGGGCTCTATTTTTGTCGAAACTTCACAAAACCAAGGATCCTCAGCCGATCGCGACATGTTAACGGTTCGAAAATCCGTTAATTCCAAATATTCGACTGGAATTCAAAAAATAAGACCTCGGAAATCCGTTATATTTCCATGGTACCGCATCCCAGCTAGAAGATTTAATGCAACGCTAGTGCTTTCGAAGCGAGTTTTGCTCTCAAATTACGCACAGAAGCTACGCTCTCAAAACTTGGCACATGCTTTCGAAGCGAGTTTTGATCGAAGCCTGGTCAAAGATGTAACGCTCTCAAAACTTTTAGGAAGTGATTTCATGCATCGCATCGTTGTAAAAATCGGCAGCAGTTCGCTCACGTCGGACGAAGGCGGATTAAACCGGGATAAAATCGTTTTTTTTGCGCATGAGCTGGCCCAGCTTGCAGCTTCGGACACCCAGGTGCTGCTTGTCACCTCCGGCGCCGTGGCGGCCGGTTTCCGGCAAATCGGGTATCCCTCGCGCCCCAAGCTGCTGCATGAGAAGCAAGCGGCGGCCGCGGTCGGTCAAGCATTGCTCATGCAAGCGTACCAGGAAGCGCTCGGCGCTTACTCGATCTGCGCGGCGCAAATCTTGTTGACCCGTTCCGACTTCAGCAACCGGAATCGGATCCGCAATGCGCAAATGACGATCGAGGAACTGCTGCGGCAAAAGATCGTCCCCGTTATTAACGAAAACGACACCGTATCGGTCGATGAGCTGAAGTTCGGGGATAACGATATGCTCTCCGCCCTCGTCGCGAACCTGGTCAAAGCGAACGGACTGATCATCATTACCGATACCGACGGGTTATACACGGCCGATCCGCGGAAAGATCCGACGGCGAAGCGGCTGGAACGGATCGGCGAAATTACCGACGAAATCTATGCCGTCGCCGGAGGTTCCGGTTCCGCCGTCGGCACAGGCGGCATGCGCTCGAAGGTCGAAGCGGCCAAAGTGGCGATGCGCGGCGGCGTCCCGACGTTCGTCGGAAAAGTGGCGGAACGCGGCGATTTGCAGCTAGCCGTCTACGGAAACGGCAAAGGCACGTACTTCGATACGCAGCGCCACTCGCTGCCGATGAAGAAACAGTGGCTCGGCTTCCACTCGACCCCGCGCGGCAAAGTATTCGTCGACAGCGGTGCGGAAGCGGCGCTCATCTCCCGGGGCAAAAGCTTGCTTCCCGTCGGAGTGAAGCATGTCGAAGGAGACTTCCGTTCGGGCGATGTGATCGAGGTCTTTAACATGGACGGCCAAGTGATCGGGCGCGGAATCGTCAATTACGATTCGACGCAGATTCGCGCCGTCGCAGGCCTCAGCACCGACGAAATTCAAAAACGCATCGAGCTCCCCCGCGCGGAAATTATTCACCGCGACGAATGGATATCTTTGAAATAAACATTAGAGGAGGAATCTGAAATGAGCGAAGTTAGGGATAAAGCGAGGTTGGCCAAAGAAACGGCAAGCGTCTTGAACCGGCTTGCCACCCCGCAAAAAAACGAGGCGCTCCGCCTGATGGCCGTCGCCCTGTTGGAAGAACAAGAGTCCATCATCGCCGCGAACCGCGAAGATTTGGAACGCGGCAAAGCGCAAGGAACGAGCGATTCGCTGCTCGATCGCATCGCATTGAACGCCCAGCGGATCGAGGGGATCGCGGAAGGCTTGAGACAAATCGCCGAGCTTCCCGATCCGGTCGGGGACATCTTGGAACGGTTCGAGCGCCCGAACGGATTGCAAATCGAAAAAATCCGCGTACCTCTCGGCGTGATCGGCATCATATACGAAGCGCGCCCGAACGTGACGGTCGACGCGGCCGGGCTTTGCCTTAAGACCGGCAATGCCGTCGTCTTGCGCGGCGGGTCCGCGGCGCTCAGTTCCAATAAACGCATCGTCGAAGTGCTCCATCAAGCGCTCGCGAAATCTGAAATCCCGGCAGACGCCCTGCAATTGATCGAGGATCCGAACCGCAGCTCGGTCGACGAAATGTTGAAGCTGAACGGCTTGCTTGACGTCATCATTCCGCGCGGCGGCGCTTCGCTGATCCGGAACGTCGTGGAGAACGCCACCGTTCCCGTCATCGAAACGGGCGCCGGCATTTGCCACACGTTCATCGACGCATCCGCGCAGCAAACGATGGCCGAGCAAATCGCCATCAACGCCAAAGTGCAGCGTCCTTCCGTCTGCAACGCCATGGAAACGCTGCTTGTGCATAGCCATTACGCCAACCGGCATCTCGAATCGCTAGCCGGCCAATTGCGGGAAGCGAACGTCGAATTGCGCGGATGCGCAAAAACAGCGGCGCTCATAAGCGTGGACAAGGCGGCGGAAGACCAAGATTACGCGACCGAATACAACGATTATGTATTAAACGTCAAAATCGTGGAATCGCTTGACGAAGCGCTCGATCATATACGCCGCTACGGAACGATGCATTCGGAATGCATCGTCACGGAGGATGCGGAACATGCGGCCCGGTTTATGCAGGAAGTCGACGCCGCGGCGGTATATCATAACGCGTCGACGCGGTTCACCGACGGATTCGAATTCGGCTTCGGGGCGGAGATCGGAATCAGTACGCAAAAGCTGCACGCCCGCGGCCCGATGGGCTTGCCCGCGTTAACGTCGGAGAAGTACCGCATCTACGGTACGGGGCAAATTCGGAAGTAGCGAAGGAGTGAAGGCAATGAACGAGACTGCATTGCAAGAACGGAAAATATGCTTTTACGGCGCGGGTTCGATGGCGGAAGCGATCGTGCGCG
The DNA here is from genome assembly GCF_918697855.1 of Paenibacillus sp. CECT 9249. Classification (NCBI taxonomy): domain Bacteria; kingdom Bacillati; phylum Bacillota; class Bacilli; order Caryophanales; family Paenibacillaceae; genus Paenibacillus; species Paenibacillus sp. CECT 9249. The sequence goes on from NZ_CAKKLI010000054.1 coordinate 27,896, forward strand.
GCCTGCTGGAGCGGAAAACGGCCGAGGCGCGCGACATCTCGATGATCAACCGTTCCAATCAAGCCCGATTAGCGAAATTGCGCGCACGGTACGGCGTTGAAACCGCGAACGAATCGGACCGCAAGCGGCGCCTGCTTCAGGAAGCGGACGTCATCGTACTGGCGATGAAGCCGAAGGACGCCGCGGCCGCATTACGCGAATTGCAGCCGCTCCTGACGGAAGGCCATTTGCTCGTCTCCGTCATCGCCGGGATGTCGATCGGTACGATGGAACGGCTCGTTGCCGGCGTCTGCCCGATCGTCCGCGCCATGCCGAACACTTCGAGCACCATCGGGCTCGGCGCGACCGGCCTCAGCTTCTCCGCTTCGGCTCTGGACGAACAACGGCGGCTTGCTGTCGGCATGTTCGAAGCCGTCGGCACGGTTGCCGTCGTGCCGGAACGACAACTCGACATTTTGACCGGCGTTTCGGGCAGCGGCCCCGCCTACGTATATTTCATGATGGAAGCGATGATCGAAGCGGGGGTGCAAGGCGGCCTTTCCCACGAGCAGGCGCGGGAATTGACGGTGCAAACTTTCCTCGGCGCCGCTCATATGGTACGGTCGACCGGAGAACATCCGGCCGATTTGCGCCGCAAAGTAACGTCGCCGAACGGAACGACGCAGGCGGCGATCGAAGTGCTGCAACACCATCATTTCTCGGAAGCCGTCATACGCGCCGTACACCGTTCGGCGGAAAGGGCCGGCGAAATCGGAGCCGAGATCGGGAGGGAATCGATTTGAGTTCAGTATGCATTGCCACGTACCGTTGTTTCGATCCGAAAGCGGATTTTCAGAAAAAAGCGTTATCCATCGCCGTCGGATTGACGGTCGGCAGCTGGACGGAACTGCCGGAGACCAAAAAAGAACAGATGCGCCGCCATTTGGGCCAAGTCGTTTCGGTCGCGGAACATGAAGACGCGAATACGGGAGAACGTTACGCCGACATCCGGATCGCCTACCCGGACATTAATTTCAGCCGCGATATCCCCGCCCTGCTCGTCACCGTATTCGGCAAACTGTCGATGGACGGCAAAATCAAATTGCTCGACCTGGAATTTTCCGAATCGTTCCTCGCCGGATTCCCGGGGCCGAAATTCGGCATCGAAGGCGTCCGCGGCTTGCTCGGAATCAAGGAACGGCCTTTGCTCATGAGCATTTTCAAATCGGTCATCGGCTACGATTTGGACGGATTGCGGGAACAGTTCTACCAGCAGGCGCTCGGCGGCGTCGATCTCATTAAAGACGATGAAATATTGTTCGAGAACCCGCTGACTCCGATCGAGCAAAGGGTTCGGGTATGCATGGAAGCCGCCCGGCAGGCGGAATCGCAAACCGGCAAAAAGCTGCTGTACGCCGTCAATTTGACCGGCCCAACGTCGAAGCTGGCGTCGCAAGCGAAGAAAGCGATCGACGCGGGCGCGAACGCCCTGCTGTTCAATGTGCTTTCGTACGGATTCGACGCGCTCCATGAATTAAGCGCCGATCCGGAGATCAATATCCCGATCGCGGCCCATCCGGCCCTCGCCGGGGCGCTGTACCCGTCGCCGCATTACGGGATTGCCGCCTCGCTCCTGCTCGGCAAGCTAATGCGTCTCGCCGGGGCCGATCTTGCGCTGTTCCCTTCCCCTTACGGTTCGGTCGTAATGCCGAAGGAAGAGAACATCGCGGTCAAAGAGGCGCTTACGACGCCGGATTTGCCGCTGCGGTCCAGCTTCCCGGTTCCTTCCGCCGGCATCTATCCCGGACTTGTCCCGCTCATTATCCGGGATTTCGGAACCGATGTCGTCGTCAATGCCGGAGGCGGCATTCACGGCCACCCGCAAGGAACGGCGGCCGGTGGGCGGGCGTTTGCGCAAGCGATCGACGCCACGTTGAACGGGGTGCCGTTGCAGCAATACGCCGCCAATTATCCGGAGCTGCGCGCAGCGATCGATGCCTGGGGGGTTAAACAATGAATTCGCGCAAACAACCTGTCGTCTTCTGCGATTTTGACGGCACGATTACGGTTAACGACAATATTCTCGCGATTATTAAACATTTTAATCCCGAAGGCTGGGAACCGATCGTTCAAGATATTATGGGCGAACGGAAATCGATTCGCCGCGGCGTCGGCGAGTTGTTCGAGCTCCTTCCCTCCTCTTCCAAGAAGGAAGTAGTGGATTTCGCCTTAAGCCAGGCGCGCATCCGCGAAGGCTTCGGCGAGTTTCTCGCGTTTTGCCGGCAGCGCGGCATCGAGTTTTATGTCACGAGCGGCGGAATCGATTTTTTCGTCTATCCGATTCTTGCGCCTTTCGATATTCCGGAAGATCATATTTTTTGCAACGGCAGTGATTTCAGCGGGGAACGAATCCGCATCACTTGGCCGCATCAATGTCAGAAACCTTGTACTAACGATTGCGGAATGTGCAAAACGACGATTATACGCCGCTTTCCGGCAGAGCGTTACGACCGGATTCTGATCGGCGACAGCGTCACCGATTTTGCCGGCGCCAAGCTCGTCGATCACGTCTATGCCCGTTCGCATTTGACGGAGAAATGCGAGCAGCTTGGACTCCCCCATGTTCCGTACGAAAATTTTTACGACATTATAACAGCTTGGAAATGTCATTCCTAAAAAATTATAATAATTGTATAAGTAACAGTTCTTCATGATATAAAATCTTCACCGTGAGAGAGAAACCTTAAATAACAAATTGTAGAATTACGCATTATATTTAGGACCAAAGTCACTAAAAATCTCCGGAATAATATGTTATTATTTTACTAATATTATCAAAAGAGGTGATATTATGGTTTAGTTATAAAATATTCGTAAACGTTGTTGGTTTACATCAAAGATTTTACTTCTAAGTATAATGTATAAACTAAACTAATACTATGAAGGTAATAATCGATGAAAGTTATCATTAAACAATTGACGGCTCTTCTCTTTTCTGTAGTTATTTTTTCTTTTTCATTTAGTAGTGCTTTCGCAGAAACGTCAAAATCGATCTCCGATGAAAGTATCGCAAACATCAAATCTAATTTGGTCAAAATGGGGGTCAATAAGGAAACTCAAGATAAATTAATTGAAAAATTACTTAATGGTGAGGCTTGGGATTCTATGAATCCCGATAAAATAAATACTGGGGAGACTAAAAAATTTTATAAAGTTTATTCTGGTAATAAAGTTCTGATAGCCAAAACAACTTTCCCAGACGGGTCAGTAAGTCAAACTACTATTACATTTAATGATATTGTTAATAAAAATGGGAAAATTAACCCAATGGGTGGCTCTTCTTGTGGTAGTGGTTACTGTACCTACTATGGCTTGAAAGTTGAGGGGGGTAACGGTGTCGTCGATGCAAGTTTTTATGCTGACTACACCCTAGTAACAGGTGGATATGACTATATTAATGATGTTTATCAGCCACAAGTCAGAGCGCAAATTGGTACAATCGAAGATATAAACGGTCCCACCATTTTACGCAAATATGAAACTCAGTCTCAAAGTGCTAGAGCATATCTGCAGTGGACATATAAACCATATCACACTGGAAGTGCAACACAATATCTGAATTTTGACGTTCAAAACGACTCTGTTTCTTCTTATTTTACTACTAATAACAATTGATGCAAATTTAAAATATAATCCTAAATTTCGAAAGTACCGTTCATTGAAAACATAAAAAAGTGCCCAAATCTTTGGTAGAATGGTGTTTGTCGAGAACACTACACCCAAAGAGAGGAGCACCTTTTAGGTGAAGTCTACCACACCCA
>NZ_CAKKLI010000055.1:0-31041 GCF_918697855.1 Paenibacillus sp. CECT 9249
TGAAGTAGAGCTACGTGAGATAGTCCCAGCATAACTGTAACTTTATGGATATTAATGTTGCTTAGGAAACCTTTTCGGTCCAAGGGACTTTAGCGCTTTAATGTTAAATAGTTTATTTTCGTACAAATGGTTGGGGAGGCGCAAGGAGATGCGAACAAGCATCCGATCGTCATTACGGCCGATTCCGTACCGGTAGGCTTCTTCGTGTTAGTATCCGGCGAGCGGGTCAAAGAGTATACCGTCAATCCCAATGCGTTATTATTGATCGCTTTCTCCATCGATTATCGCCGGCAGAGGAAGGGCTACGCCAAACAAGGCCTCGAATCGCTTCATCGTTTCGTGCCTGCGCATTTTCCGGGAATCGATGAGATCGTGCTGTCCGTCAACCTCAGGAACGTTGCCGCCCAAACTCTATATGCCAAGGCGGGTTTCGAAGACCGCGGAGGCAGGAAGACAGGTCCGATCGGAGAGCAGAAAATTATGCATCTTCGTCTCAGAAAATACTGCGGATTGTAGCAAGAACTGAAAATGAATTTGCTCCATTCTTCGCGGAATTATTCCGAAGGTTGTAGAATCCGTAAAGAACTTTTTGGCCAAGATTTCCTCTGAGATTCCCGTTAAAAAAGCAGTTCTGTTCGGGTCATATGCAAAAGGAACGTTCGATGAAGAAAGCGATGTCGATTTAGCTGTGTTTTCAGATTATTTTGAAGATAAATCAAGGGCTGTCCTTATACAATTGCGATTGTAGGACAGGTATATGAACGGAACATTACAAATAAGGCAGCCGCACCGTGAACGTCGTGCCTTTGCCTAATTCGCTCCGCACTTCCACGCTCCCTTGATGGAGTTCGACGATTTTTTTTACAATGGACAGCCCCAATCCGCTGCCTGCGCGGGAACGGTTTCGGGCTTTATCCGCTTTATAGAACCGGTCGAATACATAGGGCAGTTCCGATTCGGGGATGCCAACTCCCGTATCGCGAATGCTCACCGCAATGTGCCGATCCACAGCCATGCCGATCGAGATGATCCCTCCCGGTTCGGAAAACTTGATACTGTTCGTCAACAAATTCAACCATACATGATACAATAGTTGCCGGTCGGCGGAGACGATGATTTCCGGCATGTCCGGCTCCACCGACAATCGCTTCTCCGTCCATTGCCATTCCGTCACGATCAACACTTGCCGAATTTGTTCGTCCAGTCGGAACCGGGTCCGCTTCACGACGTTATCTTCTTTGTCCAGCGCAGCCAAGGTTAATAGCTGTTTGCTTAGGGAAGACAATCGTTTGCTCTCTTCCTCAATAATTTGCAAGTAGCGTTCCGCTTCTACCGGAGTCGTCTCCTTATTCAGAATCGATTGGGCAAACCCTTGAATGGACGTTAGCGGAGATTGAATTTCATGCGACACATTGGCGACGAACTCCTGCCGCATTTGGTCAAGCTGTTGCAGCGACGAGGCCATATGGGTGAAATGACGGGCCAAATTGCCGATCTCGTCCTTTCGGGTTACATCCATTGCGATCCGGTAATCCCCGCCGACAATTTTATTCGTTGCTTCCGTTAACTTCTTCACGGGCTTGACAATATAACGGGTAAAAATGACGATGAAAATGAGGCTGAATAAAAAAGTAAATCCGAGGAGCAGAGCAAGCAAAATTCGCACTTCCCCGATTTGCTGTTCCAAATTCGGTCGAATAAATAAGGCGTACTTCACCCCGTTCGCCTCAAGCGGAAGACCGACGCTATTGCGGATGCTATTCTCGAAGAAGCCGATAACCGTCAGCCAACGGACCTTTTTCTCCATTCCATGATACGTTTCTCCCGCCAGCACCCGGCGGATCTGCTCCTGCTCGAATTGCTTATGTTTGAAAGGAGCGCCGTAAAAAGCGCCTTCCATCCGTTCGTCCACGGCATAGATTTGAAATCCCATGTTTGCGACATGAGCCAAATAATTGTCTAAATCGAGATTAGGAGTTTGCTCGAACAGGGTCCGGATTTCTTTGCCGATATTCCATATTTTTTGCTCGTGATAAGATTTCATATAAGACATGTAATATACGTTCGTCAGGAGGAGGGCAAGCATACTGCTTACGATGGCGATGAGAACGAAGGTGACGACGATGCGGAAATAGAGCGTCCTCATCTGACGGGAACCTCAAGCTTATATCCCAGACCGCGGACAGTGCTGATCACAAAGTCGCCGGTTCGGTCGTGGAACCGTTCCCGCAAACGTTTAATATGCACGTCGATCGTACGGCTGTCCCCTTCATAATCCGCGCCCCATATCAATTGCAGCAGCTGCTCCCGCGTAAAGATCCGTCCCGGATGGCTCGCCATTTGCGACAGCAGCTCAAATTCTTTTAACGGTATCATCATCGTATCGTCCCCGATTCGAATTTCATAGCTTTTGCGGTCGATCAGGACGCCGTTCAGCCGGATCGTTTCCGAAGAGACTATGTTATACCTCCGCAGCAGCGCCTTGATGCGGAACAGCAATTCTTTCGGCTCGAACGGCTTGACGATGTAATCGTCCGTTCCCGAGTGAAACCCTTTTTCTTTATCGTCCAACTCGCCTTTGGCGGTGAGAAGGATAACGGGAATATCGTAATGCTTGCGAATCATGCCGCAAAGCTCCAAACCGTCCTTCCCGGGCATCATGACGTCGACCACGGCCAGATGAACCTGCTCGTTCTCAAGCAAGCGCATCGCTTGTTCCCCGTCTTCGGCTTCGACTGTCCAATAGCCTTCTTTGTTCAAAATAAACCGCAGCAGTTCGCGAATATGAGGATCGTCATCCGCCACTAGAATATGAATTCTCATTGTGCACCTACTCCTATTTTTATGATCTATCATTCGACATCTCGATGAAGATTATACCAGAGGACCGTACGGCAAATGCAAATCGGACGGAAGGCTGCGGCCGGATGTTCGATCGTCTCGAAAGCTATCATTTATTCATGATTTTTACCGAAAATAGCAACTTATCATTCCACATTGCGTAGGAAACTAGTAAAATATACATATGACTTCAGGTCGGGGAATATTGCCAGAGGAGGATGTGCAGTGGCTATTATCGATGTCGTTAAATACGACGGTCCTGCCAATGTTTTCGCTTGGAAGCATCCGAATAGCGAATTAAGCACATGGACGCAATTAATCGTCAATGAAACGCAAGAAGCGGTCCTGTTCAAGGGCGGGGAGGCCCTGGATCTGTTCGGCGCGGGGAGGCATACGTTAAGTACGCCCAATATACCGTTGCTGCAATCGTTGATCAATATACCTTTCGGCGGCCGGTCGCCTTTCGCCGCGGAAATATGGTTCGTTAATAAATTGAACACGCTCGATATTAAATGGGGAACGGCTTCGCCGCTGCAGCTTCAAGATCCGAAATATAACGTCATTTTGCCGGTTCGATCTTTCGGACAGTTCGGTCTCCAGATCGAAGATGCGCGCAAATTTTTGCTGAAATTGATCGGCACGCTTCCTATATTCGACAAGGAGGCGATGACGAAATATTTTCGCGGCGTGCTGATGATGAATATTCGCGAACTAATCACTTCTTATATCGTACATAAAAGAATCAGCATTTTGGAAATGAACGCTTTCATCGGGGAAATTGCCAGCCATGTGATGGAACGGAGCGCTTCTGTTTTTGCGGAATACGGCGTCCGTTTGCTCGATTTCTACGTCGAATCGATCAATGTACCGGATGACGACCCGGCTACCGCGCGTTTGAAGGAAGCGCTGGCGAAAAAAGCCGAAATGGATATTATGGGTTATACCTATCAACAGGAACGCACCTTCGATACGTTGGAAGGCGCCGCGCGCAACGACGGTATGGGGGGAGGCGTCATGAATGCCGGCATGGGACTCGGCATGGGGTTCGGACTGGGCGGCAATTTGGGCCAAGTCATGTCGATGTTAACGAATCAATTCCAGGTACCGTCCGGTAAGAGCTGCCCCAGTTGTCATGCGATGAACGAAGGGGAGGCCCAATTTTGCGCGAGTTGCGGCTACCGTTACGCGCCGCCTGCCGCGGCGCAGACATCCGCTCCGCAAACGGTGACATGCAGCCATTGCGGCAATTCGATGCCTGCGAGGGCCAAATTCTGCCCGCATTGCGGAGATTTATATTCCGCATGTCCCAAATGCGGCGCCGATAATCCGGAGAACGCCGCGCGTTGCGGCCAATGCGGCACATCGCTCGGCCCGCAAATCAACTGCCATAGTTGCGGCGAACCGCTGAGCGGCGAAGCCAAATTTTGCATGAATTGCGGAACGAGCACATCGCTTACATGCAGCCGATGCCAACACGACATCAAGCCGAATCAAAAATTTTGTTTGGAATGCGGCAATGATTTGAGTAGGGGGTAGCGGCATGAACAAAGATCGGAGTTATTTAGCCATTTGGAATACGGTTTATATTCTGGCCGCAGCATTGACCGTTGCGATCGTTCTATGGATCGGGCTGCCGTTTGGGCGCATTTACAATTTAATGATCTCAATAGGCGCGCTGATTGTGGCGGAGTCGGCGATCTACGGCGTCATTCTCTATTCCTTGCTTCATTCCCGGCGTTTTCAGAAACAGGTTCCGGGATTTCTTGGTTACGGCACGGTGGCCGTCTTGTATTTTCTTGCCGCTTTCGTGATCGTCTTGTTATTTTCGCCTTTTCATTCGGTCTTTTCGTATTTCATCATTCATGCCATCGCTTTTATGGCGGCAGCCATTTTGTTCGGCGTTGTGGCCGTATGCGTCAAATATATTGAACGCCAAGAGCAGGACACCAAGGTGCAAACCCAGCTTATCAAGGAGATGCAGCTGACGATTTCGGCCGCGAAGCGGAATCTGGAGATGTGCGATGTGAAGCAGAGCGATTTGCTCCGCAAGCTCGTTCATCAATTGGAGGAGAAGGTGAAATACAGCGATCCGGTAACTCATGCTTCCTTGTTCGAGACGGATCAGCTTCTGCTTGAACAGATGCGCGAACTGGAGGATCGTTTCCGTTTGCTCAACGAGGTGGAGGAACCGTATGAAGAAACGGCCAAGCTCGGACGGTCGATCGAACATATCGAGCATTTGCTGGAGCAGCGCAACCGGCGGCTTATTCAATTAAAGTAAAAAGTGGGGGAGTTATGTGATTCTTTACCGGGTCATTGTCGGTATTTTATGCGTAGTCGGTTTTATTGCTTTTTTTCCAATCGGACTGGCCTTGCTGCCTCTTTTGTTCTTTCCGGTTCGCAAAGGAAAGCGGATGGACGAATTGAAAATTGTCGGGAGCGTCTTCCTTGTCCTCTATATCGTAGGATGCATATTCTTCAAGGCGAGCGAACCGGAAGAGGATATTGTCACCATCGGGATCGGTTTAGCTTTTATTCTTTGGATTCCCGGGCTCATTTTCTTTATTGTCGGCAACGCAAGAGAGAAGAGGAAGCTGGAGAAGCAACATATTTGGTACCATCAAGCGATTACGATGCATGGCGTGCGCTCCGTCCCCGCGCTGGCCCAAATGGCCGGCTTGAGCGTACAACAGGTTGCGGACGACTTGAAGGAAATGATTCGGACGCAAAAATTGTTTGGAGCGACGATCGATGAAACGGCGGGCACGATTCATCTGTTCAACGATCAAAGACCAAACGTTGCTGGAGGAAACGATATGGGGCGAAACAATGCTGCAATGAACAATGTTGCAACGAACAATGCGGGAGCAAACGTTTGGGGAGGGACCGGTTTTGTGAGGCGAACGGAGACGGTGACGCAGACACAGACACAGACGCAGTCACAGACGACGACATATTATTCCTCGAATGGCGTCGGACCGGCCCCGCGCACTCCCGTGAACGTCAATTGCAAAGGATGCGGCGCGAGCGCCCAAGTATATCCCGGCGAGAATAAACAATGCGAATATTGCGGCTCATTGGTGCAGTAATATGCGTTACAGAAAGCTGCGGTCGTTGCGATCGCGGTTTTTTTGCTGTTCGCGCCCGATCGAAATTCGCTTAGGGCTGCAATGTTCGCGGTCCCGGGAAGGTCTTATTTTCCTCTCGATTGTGTTACAATGGAAAAAATTGTTTTTCGGGGGGCTGGTTATGGGATTGTTCGTGACAGGCGTCGTTTTGCTTGTTGCCTGGATATGTTCATCGCGTGTCGTTGTTCTAACGGGAACGGGCGAGTGTAATAAAAAGCCGGAAGGAAGGGCTGCAATGCCTTTCTTTCCGGCTTTTTTAGGGGGTTGCCGCCCGAAGTGCCATCATTAGCGGTAAAACCCGGAGCTATTTTTCTTATATCAAGTAAAAAATGTAAGTTAGCGGTATTTTGCGGAGTTAATCTTGAGCGGACTTGACGAATTCATTGATCTGCAAAAGATTAACGCCAACTTTTACCGTTAATGTTCATATAGAGTGCGGGAGCGATTAATTAACTCCACATTTTGGCGCTATTCGCGCCGGAACAGTGACGCGCTCTTCCCGTTCGCGCGCAGATCGCTCGCAGTTACATAAAAGTAACGCGACGGCCGCAACGCTAGACGCCCGAGTATGCCATAAAGCCCCCGTCGACGGGGACGGTAATGCCGGTGACGAAGCCGGACATGGACTCGTCCGCCAGCCATAGCAGCGTGCCGAGCAAATCTTCCGGCTTGCCGAAGCGGCGCATCGGCGTATGGGCGATAATTTTCCGGGAGCGGTCGGTGAGCGATCCGTCCTCGTTCGTCAGCAGCTTCTTGTTCTGCTGGGTCAAGAAGAAGCCGGGCGCGATCGCGTTCACGCGGATGCCGCTTTCGGCCAGATGGACGGCAAGCCACTGCGTAAAGTTGTTGATGGCCGCCTTCGCTGCGCTGTAAGCGGGAACTTTGGTCATCGGCGAAGGGGCGCTCATCGACGAAATGTTGATGACGGTCGCTCCTTGTTTATGCAGCATTTGTTTGGCAAAGATTTGCGTCGGGATCAAGCTGCCGACCATATTCAAATCCAACACATTGCGGAAACCGTCTACGCTGATATCGAAAAATGTGGTGACTTCCGGATTGTCCAAGTCCTCCAATGTAAAAATTTCGTTCGTCGTATTCGCGCTCGGATGATTGCCGCCGGCGCCGTTGATCAATATATCGCATGAACCGAGCCGGTTCAGCACCGTTTCGGCCGCTTGCCGGACGCTGCTCGGGTCCGTGACGTCGCAGGCGACGGCGATCGCTTCCCCTCCGTCCGCTTCGATTTCTTCCACGACCGCACGGCCCTTGGTTTCCGTACGGTTTAGAATCGCGACGCGGGCGCCTTGCCGCGCCAACTCCAACGCCATCGCCCGGCATAATACGCCGGCACCGCCCGTAACGACGGCGACTTTGCCCGCAAGCGAACGATGTTTGGCTAGTTCCGTCATACCGGCGCCACCTCCGTCATGCCGGCTTTCTTTTTCCGGTACGCATCCCATAAGCCCCATAAATACATGATGCCGAGCGCCCTGTCATACAGCCCGTAGCCGGGTCTGCATTGTTCGCCCCAAATATGTCTGCCGTGATCGGGACGGGCGAACCCATCAAAGCCCAAGTCGTGATAAGCCTGAACGACGCCCGCAATATCGACGGTTCCGTCTTCGGTCCGGTGCGAAGTTTCGATGAAATCGCCGTTCTCGTATACGCGTACGTTGCGGATATGCGTAAACGGAATGCGGTCCGCAAATTCGCGGATCATCGCGATAATATCGTTATTCGGATTGGCGCCGAGCGATCCGGTGCATAACGTAATGCAGTTATAAGGGCTTTCATGCATTTGCAGGTACCGGCGTATATTGTCTTGGCCCGTAATTATGCGCGGCAAACCGAAGATCGGCCATGGCGGATCGTCCGGATGAATGGCCATTTTAATGTCGTGTTTGGCGGCCACGGGAATAATTTCGTCGAGGAAGTATTGAGCGTTCGCCCATAGATGCTCCTCGGTGACGCCCCGGTACGCCTCGAACAATTCCGTCAAATATTGAAGCCGCTCCGGCTCCCAACCCGGCATCGTCAGGCTGGAATTTTCGTTAATTTGCTTCACAAGTTCGAACGGGTCGATGTTGTCGATTCGGCTTTTCTCATAGAAAAGCGCCGTTGAACCGTCGCTCGTTTCCTTATACAGATCGGTGCGAAGCCAATCGAATATCGGCATGAAATTGTAGCAGATCACTTTGACGCCGGCTTGGGCCAGCTTCTCGATCGTTTTTTTATAGTTTTCGATATACTTGTCCCGGGATGGAAGCCCAAGCTTGATATCTTCGTGGATATTAACGCTTTCCACAACTTTAATATGCAGGCCGGCCCGGTCCGCCGCCGTTTTGACCGCCATAATTTTGTCCATCGGCCATTCTTCTCCGGCAGGGACGTCATGCAAAGCCCATACAATGCCTTCCGTGCCCGGTATTTGTGTAATCTGATCGAGCGTAACCGTATCGTTCCCTTCGCCGAACCATCGAAATACCATCTTCATGAATGACACACCTCCGCTTTTGCGCTTACTTGAAATAAGTAGGGAATTTTTGCTTTAACAACGCCTGATCTTGGATCGTCAAACTCATATGTTCCTTCATTAGCCGCTCCGCCCGATCCGCATCGCGTTCCCGAATCGCTTCCGCCATATGAAGATGCTGCAAATACAAGTGATCCCAGTGATGATCGGCAGCGAGCCTCAGCATGCGGCTCCGGTTCAGATGCGCATTAATCTGCTGCATGGCCGCCCATGTATTGCTTTTCCGGCATCCCTCGAATAGCGTCCGGTGAAAGGCTTCGTCCAGTTCGAACATTTTGCGGTAATCCTGTTGAACGATGCATGCGTTCTGCTCGGCGAGGTTCGTATCGAGTTCCGCAAGCCTGTCGTCGGGGAAGCTCTCGCAAGCAAGCCGGATGACCGCCTTCTCCAACTGTTCGCGCATAAATCTTGCTTCCTCGACCAGTTCCGGATCGATCAGCGATACGAAGGTGCCGCGTTGAGGGTAAACTTCAAGCAGCCCTTCCTGGGCCAGACGAACGAAGCTTTCCCGTACCGGCGTCCGGCTGACACCGAATTTGAGCGATATTTCTTTTTCCGAGATCGCAGTGCCGGGGGCTAACTCGCAGAGCAAAATTTGCTCTCTCAAGGTTAAGTAAACGGCGTCCCGGGTCGAGACCGGCTGCGGCTTCACCGAAAAGTTCATTTGTTCACCTCCGCGACAGCAATTTGATACTTCCATACTACCATACAAGTGTGGTAGCATGGAAGTATCAAATTGCAAAATGATTCTAATCGTTAGGAGGGAAGGCAATGGCCCCATTGATTCATGACGATTGGCTGCTTCAGAACGGCAGCGCACGAATTTTGTTCCATGACTATGCGAATCGTATGCCGATTTACGATTTCCACAGCCATTTGAACCCTGCGGAGATCGCCGGGAATAAGCAATTTCGCAATATGACGGATATTTGGCTTTCCGGAGATCATTACAAATGGCGGGCGATGCGTTGGCTCGGCGTGGAGGAACACCTCATTACAGGCGAAGCGTCGGATAAGGACAAGTTTCTCGCATGGGCGCGCTGCGTTCCGCAAACGGTTGGGAATCCGCTTTATCATTGGACGCATTTGGAATTGACGAGGTACTTTGGCGTGACGGAGCTGCTGTCGGCCGATAATGCGGAAACCGTCTGGGAGCGATGCAATGAGCGGTTACAGGACGATTCTATGCGGACTTGCGGCATTCTGAAACGGTTCGACGTCAAAGTCGTGTGCACGACGGACGATCCGGCCGATTCGTTGGACGACCACCGCGCCATTCGGGCAAACGATGCGATCGAAACGGTCGTCGCACCGACGTTCAGGCCGGACCGGCTGCTGGATATCCGCAACGGCCAATTCGCGGATAGCGTCCGCAAGTTAAGCGAAGCGGCGGGGGCGCCGATCTTGAATTACGAGCAATTTATCGCTGCATTGGGCGCGCGCATTCGTTATTTCCACGAACAAGGCTGCCGTTTGTCGGATCATGGCTTCGGCGAATTTCCGTTTGTTATGGGCGAAGAAGGGAAAGCGGCCGTCATCTTCGGCCGCGCGCTGCAAGGGGAGGACATAACCGCCGAAGAAGCGGGAGTGTTTCAAACAAGGACGCTTCTGGAGCTTGGGCGGTTGTATCATGCGCAAGGCTGGACGATGCAGCTTCATATCGGGGCGATCCGGAACAATAATGCGAGGATGTTCGCACAAACAGGCAAAGACAGCGGCTTCGACTCCATACTCGATTTTCATATGGCTCGCACTTTGAACGGCTTCTTGAACGAGTTGGACCGCAGCGGAAACTTGCCGAAAACGATCGTTTACACGTTGGACCCGAATCAATATGAAATGATCGCTTCCGCGATCGGCAATTTTCAAGCGGCCGGCATCCAAGGGAAGATTCAACTCGGTTCGGGTTGGTGGTTCCACGATCAGAAGGAAGGAATGCTCCGGCACATGAAGGCGCTGGCCAGCATCGGGCTGATCGGCACATTTGTCGGGATGCTGACGGATTCGCGCAGCTTCTTGTCGTTTACGAGGCATGAATATTTCCGCAGGCTGCTGTGCAATCTGTTCGGCACATGGATCGAAGAGGGCGAACTGCCGCGCGATTATCCGTTTATCGGCAGCATTGTTGAGAATATTTGCTATCATAATGCGAATCGTTACTTTGGCATCGGATCGTCCGAATGACAGATGAAATAAGAAGGCAGGCTCGATTGCGGAGCCTGTCTTTTTTATATGTCAAAACGCAGCATGTATAAAATACAACATTCCAGCCTGCCAACGTTGTTTTATTCGCCTTATGTTGTACAAAGTACATCATTTTCAGCAAAAACGGGCCGTTTCAGGCGAAATTCCTGTATGTTGTTGCACGAAATACAACATGACAGCCCATCATCGGCTCATACCTTCCATGATGTTGTATAACGTACAACATGAACCTACGGTAAGCAACGTCTTTTGCGGCTAACGGATCCATGGGACGCTATCTGAGCAACATTGAGACGTTTCAAAATGTAACGGAAATGAGAAACCTTATTTACGGTGCTTCGTCCAATTTTCGCTAGAAAAGCAACGAATAAGTGCGCTGAGATCCGTTAGAATTCGCAAGCACCGCTTTTTTCCACTTTAAGGTCTTCCAGTTCCGTTACCCATTTTGCCGGCACGATCACACCGCGGCACGCGGCGGCTCTACAGTCGCTACACCCAGCCTAGCGCTCTAACCGTTTGGGCGACAACGAAAGTGACGGCGATCGCGATCGACAGCGGGATGACCGCGGAAAGCACGGTCCACTTCGCGCTTTTCGTCTCTTTATAAATATTAAAGAGCGTCGTTCCGCAAGGATAGTGGAGCAAGGAGAAGAGCATCATGTTTAGCGCCGTCAGCCAAGTCCAGCCATGCTGCAGGAAGATGCCTTTAATATTGTCGAGCCCGTCGGCATCGACCATCGCGCCCGAAGACAAATATCCCATCAACA
The DNA here is from genome assembly GCF_918697855.1 of Paenibacillus sp. CECT 9249. Taxonomy (NCBI): domain Bacteria; kingdom Bacillati; phylum Bacillota; class Bacilli; order Caryophanales; family Paenibacillaceae; genus Paenibacillus; species Paenibacillus sp. CECT 9249. The sequence continues at coordinate 11,475 of NZ_CAKKLI010000055.1, forward strand.
AAATCGGCAGCACGATTTCATTCGCCGGCAGACCGAGTATGAAGGCCATCAAAATAAATCCGTCAAGACCGATCGCATGGGCGAACGGATCGAAAAACGCGGCCATATGGTTCAGCACGCTGTCTCCGCCCACATATATATTTCCTAATATCCAGGTAATAATCCCGGCCGGCGCGGCTACGATCACCGCACGCGTCAGCACGTTTAACGATTTGTCCCGGGAAGAGAGAAGAATCGTTTTCCATATTTGCGGACGGCGGTACGGAGGCAGTTCCAGCGTGTAATGGGTCGGCACGCCGCGCAATGCCGTTTTGGACAATACCCAGGATACGGTCAACGTGACGACGATGCCAAACAGCACCATCCCCATCACGACGAGGGCGGTTGCGAAAGTCTGCAATCCGCTGGCGACGCCGGCCGCCATAAATAGCGACGACAGCAAAATGAGCGTAGGCCAGCGCCCGTTGCAGGGCACGAAGTTGTTCGTCAGAATGGCCAGCATGCGTTCGCGTGGCGATTCGATAATGCGCGTCGACAAAATCGCAGCGGCGTTGCAGCCGAATCCCATGGACATCGTGAGCGCCTGTTTGCCGTGGCCGCCCGATTTTTTGAACAAACGATCCATATTGAACGCGACGCGCGGCAAATACCCGAAATTCTCCAGCAGGGCGAAAATCGGAAAAAAGATGGCCATCGGCGGCAGCATCACGCTAACGACCCATGAGGTTCCGCGGAAGAAGCCGAGGACAAGAACGCCATGCAGCCATTCCGGCGCGTTCAGTGCTTGGAAACCGGCGGTCAGATACCCTTCGACAATTCCGAACAGGCTGGCGATCCAACTGGAAGGATAATTTGCCCCTGCAATCGTAATCCAGAACACGATCCCTAATATTGCAAGCATAATCGGGAAGCCCCAAATTTTGGACGTGACGATTTTGTCCAAGCTGTACGTGGCGGCCAATTTGCGTTTATCTTCGTAACGGACGGCTTCTTTGCATATATCGTGCGTCGTCCGGTAAATATCGCTGACGATGCCGTCCCGAATCGCATCCCCGTCCGCGGCGTTTCGCGCCAGGCCGAGCAGCGCATCGAGCGGGTCGGGCGAATTAGTGGCAAGCGGTGCGCCCATAGCCGACAACCTCCTCCGCGACGCGTTTCTCATGCGTTCCGTTTATTCTCGCCTTGATCGAGTCCAGCAAGCTTTCGTCGCCGTCCAGCAGACGAAGCGCGATCCATCTCGTCGGAAACCGGGTGCCGAGCTGTTCGCGAACGATCGGCTCGAGCTCGGCCAGCTTGCGCTCGATAGCGTCGTTATATTGAATTTGCAGCGGCGACGGAACGATCGCGCCCGATGCGACTTGTTCCATCCGGTCGAGCAGATCGTCGATCCCGATTTTGTTGCGTGCGGAAATAGCGACGACAGGCACGCCGAGCCGCTTGCCGATTTGCGCAATATCGATTCGAATTCCGAGCCGCTTCGCTTCGTCGATCAGATTGATGCAAACGACGACGCGGTTCGTCATTTCCATCACCTGCAGCGCTAAGTTCAGGTTTCGTTCCAAGGAAGTGGCATCCAGCACGACTACGGTTACGTCCGGCTGTTCGAAAATGATATAATCCCGCGCCACCTCCTCGTCGGCGGAGTTGGAGTAAAGAGAATAAGTGCCGGGAAGATCGATCATGCGGAAAGTCGATTCGCCGCGGACGAATTCCCCTTCCGCCATGTCGACCGTTTTGCCCGCCCAGTTTCCGGTATGTTGGCGAAGTCCCGTCAACGTGTTGAACAACGTGCTTTTTCCGGTATTCGGATTGCCCGCCAATGCGACGGTGTATCGATTCATGGATGCTCGCCTCCTATCGTTTCCCCATATATTAGAGAGCTTTCTTCCTTGCGCAATGCGATCGTCGTATTATTCACCCGAAATGCGATCGGATCGCCAAGCGGACTTTTCTGCAGCACGGTGACGACATTGCCCGGGACGAATCCCAGATCGAGCAGCCGTCTGCGCAGCACGCCCTGGACATCGATGCGGTTCAATCGCAGTTCGGTTCCAATTTTCGCTTCGGATAACGGAATTGCGGATAAAGACATCAAGCTCATCCTCCTGTTTTCCCTAAAGACAAAATGTTTACTTAAGGCAAGTTTTAAGCAACAATAGATCATTGCTTCCTATAACTTAGTATAGGTCAATAGTGTTTCCTTTGCAACAAAAATTTTCCCTAAAGCAACATTGGCGTTCGGTTTCAAGCTTCTCCTGCCGCATTGTAGTTTCATTATACGAAGGGATGGCTTCGGATGATGATTGGCTAAATAAAAATATTCGATAAAGGGCCAGTTTCATAAATCCCGAGCATGCGGCGAAACGGTTCTAAAAAAGTTTGAGCCTAAATGCCTCTTTTTTCCGCGCCGTCACCAAATATGACCGACAGGGCGTTTATGAAAATGAAAGATGAAGAAACGGAGCCGCTCACTTGAGCGGTTTTTTTCATAGAAAAAAATTAAACTTTTCGCGCAAAAAAACGAACTTTCTCCCCGCTTGTTGCCGCCCGCCGCAAAATGATCTAAATATAATGAATGTTTTCCGTAAACGATTCTATTCAAGTTCCCGTGAAAGCGCTATATACTCGGGTTACGCCACGGCAATGCTGCGGGGTTGCAACGATCGTTCGGCGAATTGCGGAAGAAAAGGGGAGGATGACCGTCATTATCGAATGGCTATGCGGGGTACGAAGCGAGGACGGAGACAAAGAAGAGAAGGCAACAAAGGATAGGAAAAATTGGAAGCGCTGTCAAGGTATTTCCGCAACAATGCGGATGATCCCGAGGAGAGCGAAAACAAAGGAGGGTATAAGCGGAAGATGAGAAGAAAAAGCTTGTTGTCGTTCGTGTTGGCAATACTCATTGCAATGACATCTTTGACCGGTTTTTCGCCGCAGCTCGTTTTTGCGGTCGATCGGGAAGCTATCGTAACGGCTAATGACAGTGACGGCCAGTCGGTAACCGAATCCGTATACGACCTTGAGGAGTTGCCGGTTGACATGGCAGGACTTATGGAAATGGAGACGCAGATATCCGGTTCAACTCTGATTCTTCATTACGACATGAGAACGGCGGAGCAATCCGGCGGGCAGCTCGTGATGAAAGACGTTTCGGGCAGCGGTTTTGACGGATTGTTCAAAAACGCGGAGAACGGACAATTCGTCCACGATGACAAAGCGGGATTCGTTTCCTTCAACGGAGGAGGCGCTTCTTCGCGCAGCGGTTATATTGAAATTCCGAAAGGACGCGACGGCTCGGATGTGTTAAGAGGGCTTGACGACGTCACGGTATCCGCCATTGTGAATTGGGACAACGACGGCCAGAACCGTTGGTTCTTCGGATTGGGAACGGTTACGGACGATGCGGAGAACGGCAATAAATACTTTTTTGTCACACCGCGTCACGGCAACGGAAACGTTATGGCGACGGGGGTTTCCAAATCGGGCTGGAGAAACGAGGCGCTAATTAAAGGCGCAGAGGCCTTGCCTGCGGGAACGTGGAAGCTGGTAACCGCGGTATATTCCTCGTCCGCCGATACGATCTCATTGTACGTGGACGGAGTAATGACCGTCTCCGGTTCGGCCAAAGGGATCAAGTTGGCGGATTTGATCGATCCTACTGCCGGCTTTTCCGGATTTATCGGGAAATCGATTTTTAAGAACGACAATTATTATAAAGGCAGCGTCGGGGATTTTCGTATTTATAGCGGCGCTTTGACCGAACAGGAAATAGCCGGTTTATATGCGGAAGCTGCCGGAACGATTGCCGACATCCGCCAATTGGCTATGGAAGATGCCGCCGCTTCGCTCGATATGGAGGCTTATTTAGGCGCGGGCGACGAAAGCGCGGAGGCGGTGACGAAACATTTGTCGCTTCCGGCCAAGGGCAAACATGGCACGAATATCGCCTGGACGTCAAGCAACGAGGAAGTGATCGCCAATAACGGCACGGTCACCCGGCCGGGGGCGGATGCGGCGGACGCAACGGTCGAATTGACCGCGCATCTGTCGTATGAAGAGCTTGCCGCTGCCAGGAAGTTTACGGTGACGGTATTGAAGGAATTCTCGGACGAGCAGATCGTCGCCGCGGATGCGGCCAAGCTGTCGATTCATAATGCCGAGAATATTAAAGGCAATATCGGTCTCGCGGCCGTCGGCGAGAACGGATCGACGATCGTCTGGGCATCGAGCGATCCGCAGATCGTCAAAGGAACGGCCGAAGCGGGCGCGGCGGGAGACCCGAAGCTCGCGGGAAGAGTGACGCGCCCGGCTGGCGATACGCAAGTGACGTTGACGGCGACCGTTGCCAAAGGGAGCGCCGCGACGCAGAGAACGTTCGATATTACGGTCAAGGCGTCGCCTGAAGCGATCGATTACGACGCTTACTTTTTTGCCTATTTCACGGGGGAATACGAGGGCGGAGAAGAAATCTCGTTCGCGACGGCGGAAGATCCGTTGAAATGGCGGTCGCTGAACAACGGTCAATCGATCATTCAGTCCACGATGGGCGAGCGGGGTTTGAGAGACCCGTTTATTATCCGTTCCCCCGAAGGGGATCAATTTTATTTGCTTGCGACGGATTTGAAGATGGGCGAGAGCACCAATTTCGATCAGGCCCAAATTACGGGAAGCCATTCCATTATGATTTGGGAATCGGACGATTTGGTAAACTGGAGCGAGCAAAGAATGGTCGAGGTCGCCCCGAAGAAAGGCGGCAATACATGGGCTCCGGAAGCTTTCTATGACGAGAACACCGGGGATTACGTCGTATTCTGGGCCTCGTCGATGAAAGTAGAGGATACGTACGGCAAATATCCGAACGGAAGGCCTGTGGGTCAATATAATGTGATGTATTATGCGACAACCCGGGACTTCTACACCTTCTCGGAGCCGAAGGTTTATACCGACGAAGCGTTTCCGACGATCGACACGACGATGATCGAGCATAACGGCACACTGTACCGATTCACCAAATCCGAAGTGGGCTATAAAGTCTACTACGAGAAAGCGGACAACATTTTCTACGATAAAGACGGCATTGCAGGGAACGGATACCAATTCGAACCGATCGCGGGCACGAGAAACGGAATTCAGGGCATGGTCGGCCATGCCGGCAACAACGAAGGGCCTACCGTCTTTAAAGATTTGCGCGAAGACAAATGGTATATGTTCCTCGATTCCTGGCCGTACCATGTGCGCGTCTCCACCGATCTGGAAGACGGTTCGCAATTCATGAACAATCTTCTTCCCGCTTCGGACTATGGGCTGCCGCCCGGCCCGCGCCACGGAACCGTCATCCCGATTACCCGGGCGGAATACGACGCGTTGCAGTTGGCATACGGCAAGCCGGGACCGGCTCTTTCCGAGGACCCTGTCGTCCATTACACATTCGATCCGGACGATGTCGAGGGACAAACCGTGAAGGATGTGTCCGGCAACGGATATGACGCCGCTTTGGTCGGCGGGGCTAAGATTGTGACAGAGGACAAGGTCGGCGCCTCGGGCGGATCGGTGGAGCTTGACGGCAGCACGGGCTTTGTGGAATTGCCTCCCAACCTGATCAAGGATCTGAATTTGGAGGCCATGACGATCGCAACATGGGTGAAGGCGGACAAAAATCAGGGGAATCAAAGAATCTTCGATTTCGCTTCGGAAACGGGTAGAGCCGTGAACCGGAATACGATGTATTTAAGCACGCAAGGAGATGCCGGCGGATTGGAGTTCGCGATCGTGACGCCGTTTACGGAGAAGTTCGCCAACGATTCGTCTACGCTCGGCGCCGCCTACAAATATGCGCTTCGCGCTCCGAGGTTGGAGGCGGGCGGTTGGCATCATGTCGCGATGACGATTGACGGCTTTGACGCGGTATTATTTGTCAACGGCCAAGAAGCGGCCAGAAGTTCGGTCTATAATGTCGAGCCGAGAATGCTGTTGGAAACGACAGTGAATTATATCGGCAAATCGCGCAAAGCGGGACAAAGCTTGTTCGACGGCAAATTCGACGAATTCCGGATCTACAACCGCGCTTTGTCCGGGGAAGAAGTCGCAACGCTTGCCGACCAGGAAACGAAGCCCCCGGTGGATCCCCCGGTGCTGGCGGATCCGATCTTGCATTACGACATGAGCCTTATTGAAGGAACGAAAGTCGTCGATCAAGCGGGCAAGTTTGACGGCACTTGGATCAACCCGGAGAATGCGGTTTTGATGAAGAGCGATAACGCGGGTGCGATCAGCTTTACGGGAAGCAAGGATAAGGCGTCTTATATCGAAATCCCTCAGGGCGTGTTAGACGGATTAACCGATATGACCGTTTCCGCCTTGGCGAACTGGAACGGCGCGAACGAAGCGGAATGGGTTTTCGCGTTTGGCCAGGATCAGAACAAATATATCTATGTAACGCCGAAGCGGAATTCAGGCGACCGTTCGGCCCGTCTCGGACTGGGGATTACAAGCTGGACCAATGAAGCGGGGGCCAATGCTTCGACAGGCTCTTTGAAATCCGGCGAGTGGAAGCTGGTCACGGCGGTCATGTCGGGAACCGAGAATACGCTGACCTTATATGTTGACGGCGTTGAAGTCGGATCGGGATCGGCCAATGGCTACACGTTGGCGCAAATTAACAATAACGGCGGCCGAAGCGGTTTTATCGGCAAATCTTTCTATGCGGCAGACCCTTATTTCGGCGGAATGATCGCGGATTTCCAAGTGTACGGCAGCGCGTTAACCGCCTCCGACATTCGGGCTCTCCAAACGGAAGCCGGCCGGAAAATCGCAGCGATGGACGATCTTGTTCTCCATTATGCGGCGGAACGGCTCGACTACGATGATTTTATCGGCGACAACGCAAGCAAGGATGAAATCACGGGCGATTTAGCGCTTCCGGATCGCGGCGAATACGGGACGACGATCGCGTGGGAATCGCGGGATGCGGACATTATTACGCATACGGGTAAAGTTAACCGCCCGTCCGCGGATGAAGGCAATCGGGCGGTCGTCCTCGTTGCGACTCTGTCCGACGGGAAACGTGCGGTGACGAAGGAATTTACGGTCACCGTGTTAAGGAAGCCGACGGATTTCGAAGCGGCCAAACTGGATGCCGAAACGCTGATCGTCCGCAACATTCATGACGTAAGAGGCAATCTTACGCTGCCGCAAGCCGGCGCTCACGGTTCGGTTATATCCTGGAGCTCGGAATATCCCGGTATCATTACGCCGACCGGAGAAGTGACCCGCCCGGCGCACGGCAGCGGCGACGTTGCGGTAAGGCTGACGGCGACCATTACGGCCGGCGGCGTGACGGTAACCAAGGCGTTCATCGCGACCGTTCGGGAAATGCCGGTAGAGGAAGAATATGCGGGATATGCGTTTACGTATTTTACCGGCGAGGGGTATGCGAACGGCGAGCAAATCTATTTCGCGTTAAGCGAAGGCGACGATCCGCTGCATTGGAAAGAGCTGAACGGCGGCAATCCGGCGCTTACGTCCGATTTGGGCGAGAAAGGATTGAGGGATCCGTTTATGATCCGTTCGCCGGAAGGGGATAAGTTCTATCTCATTGCGACGGACCTGAAGATTTACGGGAATGGAGATTGGGATCGCGCCCAGAGATATGGCAGCCGATCGATCATGGTTTGGGAGTCGACGGATTTGGTCCATTGGTCGAACCAGAGAATGGTGGAGGTCGCGCCGCCGGAAGCGGGATCGACGTGGGCGCCGGAAGCGTTCTACGACAAGTCGACAGGCGAATATGTCGTCTTCTGGGCTTCCAAGCTATACGATAATCCGAACCATAGCGGCAACAGCTACCATCGAATGATGTACGCCAAGACGAGAGATTTCTATACGTTTACGGAACCCGCCGTCTATATGGATTACGGATACTCGGTCATCGATACGACAATGATCGAACACGACGGCAAAGTTTATCGCATTACGAAAGACGAGCGCAGCAATACCTCGTCGTCTCCGAACGGCAAATTCGTGTTCCAGGAGGCCGGCGATTCGATCTTCGACCCGAACTTCGTCCTGTTGAAAGAAGGAATCGGCAAAGGTTCCATCCGGCAAGGCGAAGGGCCTACCGTATTTAAAGCGAACGGAGAAGACAAATGGTACCTGTTCATCGACGAGTTCGGCGGCAGAGGATATGTGCCGTTCGAAACGACGGATTTGTCCTCCGGCGTTTGGACGATGTCGAGCGGTTACGAATTGCCGTCGCGCCCGCGCCACGGAACGGTGCTGCCCGTAACGCAGTCCGAATACGATCGGCTAAGCGCGCAAGTCCCTGGGGTCGAGGAGCCTCATCCGGGCGTTCGAGTCGAGAGCGTAACGTTGGACCGGGAAGAAGCGGAGCTTGCGATAGGGAAGGAATTGCAGCTAACGGCGACGATTTCGCCGAGCAATGCGGACGATCCGTCCGTCGTATGGTCGAGCAGCGACGAAACGGTAGCGGCTGTGGACGCGGCGGGCAAAGTTACGGCGCTGAAGGAAGGCATCTCCTATGTCAGTGTGACCACGGTGGACGGCGGCTTCACGGCGATCGGCAAAATCGTCGTCAAGCAAGACGCAACGCCGGAGATCATTCCGGTCACGGGCGTCGCGTTGAATCAAACGAAAGCGTCCTTGCGGGAAGGAGCGCAGTTGCAGTTGACGGCAACGGTCTTGCCTCAAGACGCAACCGACAAAACCGTGACATGGGCGAGCAGCGATGAAAAAGCGGTGACGGTGGACGCAACCGGGAAAATAACGGCATTGCGCGCGGGAACCGCCACAATTACGGTGACGACGGCTGACGGCGGTTATCAAGCCGAATGCGTAGTGACGGTAGAGAAACGTTCGTCCGGCGGAGGAGACGGCGGATCCGGCTCCGGCGGCGGAGGCGGTACGACAGGCAGCCAGCCGGATTCGGCAGAGGATAAGGCGGAGGAACAGGAGCCTGAGCAAGAGTCCGGACAAACGCCGGAGCCGGGCAGCGAACCGGAAACGCCGCCAGTGAGAACCGAATTTGCCGACACGAAAGGGCATTGGGCGGCCGGCTATATTGCCAAACTGGCAAGCAACCGCATCATGGAAGGCTACCCTGACGGCACGTTCGGACCGAACCGCCCGATGAGCAGAGCGGAACTGATTGCAGTCATTTGCAGATTGCTCGGGTTGGAAGCTGTGCAAGGAGAATTCGCATTTACGGATACCCGTCCGGACGCATGGTATGCCGGATTTGCCAATGCGGCGCATGAAGCGGGAATTGTGCAAGGGTATGCGGACGGAACGCTGCAGCCGAACCGCAATGTGACGCGGGAAGAAGCGTTCGCGATGTTGTATAGAGCGCTGAACAAGCGATTGGAAACTTCGAACCGCGAAACCGTTCGCTTTGCCGATCACGATGACATTTCCGCTTGGGCGAAGGAAGCGGTTCAAGCGCTGGTGCAAGCGCAAGCCGTCAAAGGTTATCCGGACGGCACGCTTCAACCGAAAGGCCATATTACCCGTGCCGAAGCGGCGGCGGTACTGATATATTTTTTGCCATAACGTAACGACAAGAAGATGGGCTGCCCGTAAATCATCGAAGATGATCTCCGGGCAGCCCCTTCTCCGTTCAAAGAAGGAGCGACGGTTAACGGTCGCTCCAGTTCCATAACCGCACTTCGCCCAGGCGAATCGCGGCAATCCAGTCTTCGCGCTGCAGCTTTAATAGTTCTTTGGTCGGGCCGGTAACAGCTACCCCATACAGCTTGACTCCATTTTCCTCGAGATAGGGAATCCGCTCATCCAATTTCAGGTCAAACGCCGCATGATTCGCAATCCTTTTATACTTCTGCAGCAAGTACAGCGTCTTCATAAAATTTTCTTCCCGGATGGTTCCGTCAAGCGAGTCGACCGGAGGAGCGGAATAGCCCCTTGTGACAACTTTCCCCAATATTCCGCGTTTCTCTACCGTCTCATCCGTCATCTTCCAGTCGTCATGATGCCACATCGGATAATAGGGAAAACCTATCGGACCCAATGATCCGGAATCTTCTCCGGTGTATACGGCAAACCATACTGGGGACATATTTTTATCCTCGAACAGCTTCAGAAGCTCCCCGGTCGAATAAAATCGGTCCAATGAAAAAAAGGCTTCCGCCACCGTACCTTCAGGCAGCTTGTCGAGGGTCGCCCATTCGGCCGCAGGCTCCATGTTCCTTTTCTTCTCCCCCGGCGGTTGAGCCTGATCAGGGTAAATAAAAACGTAATTTTGCGGTTCCGTTTCCGTACGCCATATGATATCTTTGCCGCGCGGCAGGCCCAAGAACATATTCATGGAAAAATCGCCGATATTGATGCGGGCATCGCCGATTTGTTTATTCAGTTGGCCTTTGTAATCGACGTTGTAATAAGCATTTGTATGAGAACTTAAATTGACGGAAATATTCGGTTGGGTAACGGCAATGGCCGAACGGATGATGTCCCGATACAGTTCCATCCTGTTCGGAGTACCCGTACTGAAAAACAAGGCGGTAACGACCGAGCTGACAATCGAAAAGACGATAAAAATCGCCAGCGCCATGAACGCATTGCCGATTCTTGCCCGCCACTTCCCTTTCCGAATAATCTTTCTTTCTCTTCGGGCCGCTTGGGGATCGCTCCGGTCTTGCGGAGGTTCTTGTCCGGCCAGCCGTTTTTCTTCTCCCATGACCTCGTCCAAATAAGCTTGATAGGCTTCCATCTTCTCAAGCTCTCTTTCCACTTCTGCCTTTTCCTCGTCTGAAAGCTTGCCCTCGGCATACTCTTTCAGCTGCCGTTTAAAACGTTCGGTCAATCGACATCATTCCTTTCCCGATTTTGCCGCAGTTTTTGCCTCGCCCGGAACAGCAATATTTTAAAATGGGACAAACTGATCTCCATCACGTCGGCGGCTTCTTTATAGGACAGCTGATGAAAATCGTACAGCAGTAAAGCTTGCTTTTGATTGTCGGGCAGGCCGGCAATCGTCCGTTCCATGCCGTCCCAGTATTCCTGCCGCATCAACTCCGTTTCCGGGGTGTTGCCATCGGCAAGCTGTTCGAAAAAATCCGTTTCTTTCGCATCGCTTCGTTTTTCTCTTCTCTTGAAATCAATAAATGCGTGATAAGCTACCTTAAAAAGCCATGGTTTGATTTTCTCTTCCCGGCACTGTTCCAAAAATAAGTACGCCCGGTAAAATGTTTCCTGAACCAATTCCTCAGCTATATGATGGTCGCAGGAAAGGGAGAGCAAATAACGGTATACGTCTTTCATGTATTGCTGATATATCGCATCCAACGAATTTCGTTCCATTGACTCCCCCCTTCACCCTATACACGTTTTATTTCGGCAAAAGTTACAGCCCCTTGGGCAATGATGAAAAAAAAGAGCGAATTTAGCGGAAATTGACCACTAGCCTCGCTCTTTTTACTGAAATCTTTTAACTGTTGTCGGTTAAAATCGCTCCCCATTGCGGATTTCAAACAAATAGAAGGCATAATCCGTCGGAACGCCGGCGTGGCCCAACTGGCGCAGCATCGCCGTAATATTGCCGCGGTGATACGTTCCGTGATTGACGACATGCTGAATAATTTCCGAAGGACGGGTATCCAGCGACCCATATTTGGGATGATGAATAGTCATGGCCTCGTCCAAATTCGGATGTCCCGACAGGAAAGATTGATACCGCTCCCCTATAGCCGCGTACAGCTTCTCGGTCTCCTCTAGTCCGATGTCCTTCGATTCCTCCGTCCAACGGGCGATCTTCGGAAAGATCTCATTATTTTCTTCACCGGAAACGACCGCAAACCACAAGTTGTCGGTAATATAAATATGAGCGAGCACCTGGGAAACGGTAGGGAAGACGCTTTGAATTTCCATATCGCAAATATTTCTCGGAAGCTCTTTCAGGCGATCGATCACCTTTTGGTTCGCCCAAACGTGATAACGATACAATTCCAATGCATGATGTTTCATCTGATGCAGTCCTCCTTTAATTGTTTTCCTTGTTCAATCATAAGGCAGCCCCCCTGACAAAGCCTGTCAGTGAAGCTGCGACTCCGTTTCGTAGAAGATGGCCAGTTTTCTAGCCGTTTCAGCCATTAACTTTCTAATTCTTTCCGGCTCCAGCACGCGGATTCTCGTTCCGAATGTCATCAAGTACATTGGAATGTATTTTTCCAAGGTGGGGGCGTCAATAGCAAATTGTACTTCCCGATCGAAGCGTTCTTTCAAGTAATCCATTTTCCCTAACGGAGGCCTCCCTATGTCCATCATTATATTTGCCGTTGTTATCTCATGCTTTCACATTAACCAATTGGCGGCTTTTTGTACACACTTTCGCGCGGGAGAGTTGGATTTTATCAATAGCAAACAAAATTACATGTTCTGTTCGAAATTGTTGTTACTTGCCCCGACCGGATTATCATTCGCAAAAGATCCGTTAAAATCTTGCAGGATGTGCATGGAAAAGTACATGTTCCCATTGTGAGTAGGTATGATATAACAGCTATTGAGCTTTAAAAAAACGCTTTCAGGGGGAAGGCCGCTGGCGAATCGCGGTATCGGCGATGAGAGGAGGCGTGTATTCAAAGGCTAGTCGAAAATGGATCGGATCACTGACACCCGGAAAAGCTGAATCCGGCCATCGGACGAAGTTATTTTTGACAGCGGTTTCAATATGTGCCATGTACCGCTAAGGCCGACGGCTGTAAGTTTGCATCAAAAGGAGGATGTACGAATGAGCAGAAAGCATACCGCCAGAAACAGGATATGCTCTATCGCAATGGCCGCTTTGCTGTTGTTTGGTTTGTTTCCCGCATTCGGTCTGCCAACCGCATTCGCCGATAGCGCGAATACCGTCTATGCGGCCGCCTATATGGGGGCGAAGACAACGGCAGGAACGACTTTGCCTGACAATCTGGAAGTTGACGGCCAGAGCGCGCCTGTAACCTGGCATATCGGCGAGGACACCTTTGCCGTGCCTTACGAAACCGTGACGGTCACCGGTACGGCGGGAGGCAGGGCGGTCGTTGCCAATGTGGAAGTTATTCCGCCCGCGGGCAATCCTTTGGTTTACTTCGTGGATAGCGGTAGAGGCGGCGATTCCGTAGGCAACGGCCCAACTGCCTCGCCGCTGTATGAAGCGGTCAAAGAGCTGACCGGCGAACATTTGCTCAACCAAACGCCGGATCAGAAGTTTATTGGCGGAACGAACGACTGGGGGTTCGACGATTCCGTACACAAGGTGAAAAACTCCAAAGACGGGGGGCATACGGACCCGGCTGCCGACCCATCGATATGGGTTGTAGGGCTGCGAGCCGCCAATGACCATATCATTTATCAATTAAAAGCTCTTGAAGCCGGAACCTACACGCTCAGCAGCGGTTTCCACGATTGGTACGGCAACCGCTCGCGCGTCATACGGCCCGGCATCGAGTATCAGGATCTAGGCGGCGGTACGCAGACCGTCTATCTTGACCAGTTCAATACCAATGCGACCCGGTTCATTTCGAGCGAATTTACGATTCCCGAGGACATTGACACGAGCGTTCCCATGACGTTGACCTACGCTTACGTGTCCGGCGAAAAACCGATCTTGAGCTGGTTCGCCATTGCCGAGGGCGGGATCAAAGGCATGATCGAAGACGCCCGGCAGAACGCAGCGTCCATGGTCAAGATTTTGCTGGACGGCAACGATATTAAAGCCGACAATGTCAACGGCCTGACGTTCAAAGGGTTCGGCGTGCTGAGCGCCAACAGCACCAGCGCGCTGTTGATGGATTATAAGGCAGAGCATCCCGAGGCTTACGCGGAATTGCTGCAGATTCTATTCGGCGGAGAAAATCCCATCATGACGCATGTGAAAATCGAGATGGGCAACGACCGCAACAACTCCACCGGTCCGGATCCGGCCACGATGCGTACGGCCGACGAAGAGGCCAACGTGACCCGGCATCCCGGGTTCCAGCTTGCGGCCGACGCCAAGGCAGTGAACCCGAATCTCAAAGTGAGCATTCTGCGCTGGAGCGCTCCCGCTTGGGCGGACAGCAACGAAAAAATTTACACTTGGTATAAAAACACCATCCTGGCCGCTTATCGCGAGTACGGCTATATGGTCGATTACGTCAATCCCCATATTAACGAGCATGCGCCGGATTTGACGTGGACGAAACAATACGCCGAGCGGGTCAGAACGGATAACGAAGGCTTTGCGAACGAAGAAGAGAAAGCGCTTTATCATCGCATCGAGGTTGTCATTTCCGATGAAGTCGGGATCGGCTCCTTCGGCGGGAGCATGGTGAGCGACGCTTCCCTGCGGGACGCGGTGGCGGTCGCCGCCTACCATTACAACACCGATGACGACAGTGCGGGCAATTTCAAACGGCTCGCGGAGCAATTCGACATTGAGGTTTGGAACAGCGAGGCGCAGGCTACTTTCAGCAACTCGTCCTTCCGTCCCAACAACAACATGAAGGATCCTGCAGTGGCGGGCACCGGCATAGGCGGTACAGGCAGCTCGCTGGAGATGGGCAATACTATTATCAAAGGGTTTGTCAATTCCCGCCGGACGCATTTTGTTTATCAGCCGGCCATTGGCTCCTTCTACGAAGGCGGGCAATATTCCTTCAAAGAATTGGTCAGCGCGCGCGATCCGTGGTCGGGCTGGATTCATTATGATGCAGGCCTTCTCGTACTGCGGCATTTCAGTTGGTTTGCGAAGGCCGGTTGGGAGAACGACAATAATAACGAGGGGATCTGGAGAGCGGTTCCGCAAGCCAGCTATACCGGCGCGACAGGCACGAATCCCGTCAGCGGACGCAACGGCACCCCGAGCTACATGACGCTGGCGGCTCCGGACAAAAGCGACTTTTCGACTGTTATCGTGAATGACAGCGAATATGAACGAATTTACAAGCTCCAGGCGGTGAATATGGGCTACACGGGCACTCCTTCCCTGGAAGTATGGGAAACTCGCGCGGCCGACGAGGGAGAAGCCTTCAACAGCAATTATATGAAGTTTCTCGGAAAGATATCGGCCGATGGCGGGGGCGTTTACACCGTGCGCGTCAAACCTTATTCGATTGTGACCGTTACGACATTGGAAAATAACGGGGACGATGCATATCATATACCGCTCCCCGTTGAGGGCGAGCGCACGGTGCTTGACACTGATGCGACAGGGTCGGTTCAAAATACCGAGGATCGTATGTTGTATGCAGACGATTTTGACTATTCCGACAAAACGGTTCCCGTGATCGGCGAAGGCGGCCAAATTACGGGGGAACAGAGCTATATCGAATCACGCGGCGGTTCTAAAGGCGCAATGCCCCGTTACACTCACGATCGCAACGGCGCGTTCGAAGCATATCTGGACGAGCAGACCGGAAACTACGTTCTGCGCCAGCAGTTGGATCGCGGGCTTATGGGCCTTGGCGGTACGTGGAACAACGGCGAGCCCGTCACGGCGATCAGCGACTATCGGTGGACCAACTATAAGGCCAGCGTAGACGTTTCGTTCGAAACGAACAATACGCAAGGCGGCGCAAATTACGCCGCGATTGGCGCCCGATATCAGGGCGGCGGCAGCTCCCATACGATCAACGGCACGCCTTATGTACTGAAATTTTGGTTCGACGGCGGCTGGCAGCTGCTGGTCGATGGCCGTTCCGTGGCGAACGGCAATGTCGCGAGCGGTTCCGGCGGCGCAAAGATCGACGGTTTTGACGCCGCTTACAACGCATGGCATAACATTTCCGTTCAAGTTGCGGGCAACCAAGTGACAGCCTACTTGGACGGGGTGGAGCTTGCCTCCTATACCGATCCGAATCCCAAGTTGTCCGGCCGGGTGGATCTTGGCAGCGGCTACTATCACGTTCGTTTTGACAATTTGCTGGTTGAAACGGTGGAAGGCTACGCGCCGTACTATTCCGAGGCGCTTGACGATCTTGAGATGCACGATCTGGCTTCCGTCCCCGCGCCTAAGCTGATTTACAGCGGTTCGTGGGCGCATGACAACGGCAAGGGCATGTTCCATTATCAACGCTCCCTTTCTACAAGCCAAGGCGCTGATGCTGCGCTGGAATACACGTTTGTAGGCACCGGACTGGATATTCTGGGCCCCAACGACGGTTCGGCGAAGCTGGAGGTGACGGTGGACGGGCAGATCGTAGCGGCTTCAGCCATTACGACGGCCTCCAAGGAATTGTACCAAACCTTTACGCTTCGCGGGCTTGCATATGGCGAGCATACCGTTCGGATCAAGGTGTTAAGCGGCACCTTGGTTGTGGACGCCGTGGCGGTTGTTTCCGGCGAAGTGAAAGGTACGCCCGATACGGCTGCTCTCCAAGAGGCGGCAGCAGAGGCGCAAGGCATCGACAAGCTGGACGAATTCCGCGACAGCGACTGGCAGCTTTTTGAAGCCGCGCGGAACGCTGCCCAGAAAGCTCTGGATCATCCTGCTTCCTACCGATTGGATCAAGAGGGGGTCGAACAGCTCGCGGCGCGCCTTGTCTTTGCCAAGAACCAGTTGTTTACGGGCGATATACGGGAGCTTAGCTCGCCTCATTATGCCGCCGTCTACGTCGGCGGGGCGCCAAATCTCCCCGAGAAAGTGGAGGCGACGCATGAAGACGGATCGAAATCGTTCGTGACCGTCAATTGGAATTTGGACGGCGTCCGTTTCGACACCGCCTATGAAACGGTAACCGTAACAGGCACTTACGGAAGCCTTGAAACCGTTTGTTATGTGGAAGTCGTACCTGAGGACATCCTGTATTTCGTGGATCTTAACGCTACGGCAAACGGCCTGACGCCCGGACATACGGCGGGCAACACATTGGGCTACGATTCGCCCGCATACACCGCTGTCGAGGCGCTTGCAGCTTCGGCCGGCAAGCCGCTTCTCAACGATGCCCCGGACCGGATTTACGATACGGCCAACGGTTGGGGCCATAGCGGTTACAACGCTAGCGGCACGCCGTCCATATCGTACAAAGGGATTTCAAGCGGCCCGTACAGCAAGCAAACCACGACGGGGATCTATACCGCCAATCAGATCGGCGCGGCCCTTACTTATACGTTTGACAATTTGCCTGCCGGCGAGCATATGCTAACTCTCGGCACTTACAGTTGGTGCCCTGATTATTCCCGCACCGAAGAAGTGTACCTTGAGTACGGCAATCAAAGCGTGCTTGTGGGCACCGTTACGCTCGACAACAATTCGTTCGACGCAGTAGAAGGGTATACCTTCTCCATGGCGGAAGCCGGACCATTGACACTGAAGCTGAAGGCAGTGCAAAGCAACCAGTCGCCGATGCTGTCCTTTGTGGGAATTGCGCCGGTCAAGAGCCCGGAAGCGGATACGACGAAGCCGGTCATTACCTTGCTTGGCGAGCCGGTTGTCCATTTGCCTGTCGGCGCGGACTACACGGATGCGGGGGCGACGGCACTTGACGATCGGGACGGCGACATTACGGACCGCATCGTGACTACGGTAACTAGCAGCGCATACGGACTTACGGCAATCGATACATCGATTCCGGACGTTTACACGGTCCATTACAACGTAAGCGATGCTGCGGGCAATGCGGCCGACGAGGCGACAAGAACGGTCATCGTTTCGGAGGACGTCGAAGCCGATGTGACGAAGCCGGTCATTACCTTGTTAGGCGAACCGGTAGTTCACCTGGCCGTTGGCGCTGACTACACGGATGCGGGGGCGACGGCGATCGACGATCGGGACGGCGACCTTACGGATCGCATCGTGACCACGGTGACCAGCAGCGCATACGGACTAACGGCAATCGATACATCGATTCCGGACGTTTACACGGTCCATTATAATGTGAGCGATGCTGCGGGCAATGCGGCCGACGAAGTGACAAGAACGGTCATCGTATCGGAAGACGTTGAAACGGATGTGACGAAGCCGGTCATTAGCTTGTTGGGCGAACCGGTTGTTCGCTTGCCCGTCGGCGCAAGCTACACGGATGCAGGGGCAACGGCGATGGACGATCGTGACGGCGACATTACGGATCGCATCGCGATTACGGTGACCAGCAGCGTAAATGGCGAAACAAAGCTCAATACAGCGAAAGCGGGAACGTACACGTTCCACTACAATGTAAGCGACGCAGCGGGCAATGCGGCTGACGAGGTAACAAGAACGGTAATCGTATACAACAAGGATCGCGACGACACGGCAACGACTTCGTCGTCGAGTACGCAGGCAGCACCATCGGAGCCTAAGAGTCCGGCGAAGCCCGAGATCCCATCGACGACCCTGGTGCTTGACGCAGACGATTTGCGAGACGCAGTCGATGGCACGGTGATCGTCCGTATTTCGGAGAATCAAGCGAATCTCTGAAGACCATCCAAGCCGCTGTACCGGGAGATGAGGCCGAAGAGGCGCAGATTCATTTCTCGATGCGGCTCGTTCCGAAGGAAGAAGCCGCCCGGATTGTTGGCAACTCTGCTGCCCATCGTACGGCTCATTTGACGACGGCAAGCGATATGTATGATTTTAACATGCAAGCCGTTGGTGCGGACGGAGCTTCCGTACCGGTAACAACCTTTGCCGAGCCATTAACGATTGCGTTTCAAGTCGATCCGAATGCCGATCCCGATCTGTTGGGCATTTACTATATTGCGGAAGACGGATCCCTTAAGTACGTGGGCGGAACGTTGGCGGACGGCATCATAACTGCGAAGATTCATCTTTTAGGGAAATATACGGTTCTGGAATATAACAAAACGTTTGCCGATGTAGGAGAGAGCCACTGGGCGATGGAAGCCATTAAAAAACTGGCGGCAAAACACATCATCGAAGGGGTCGACGCGACTCGTTTCGATCCGCAAGGGAATGTAACGCGAGCGCAATTCGCAGCGATGCTGGCACGCGCGTTGGGGTTAACCGCCGCAGGCAGCATGACGTTTACAGACGTGGATCCCGATGCATGGTATGTCGAAGCGATCGCGAAGGCAAGCAGCGCCGGAATCGTGCTTGGACGCGATTCGAGCACATTTGCGCCGAATGCCGTCATAACCCGGGAAGAAATGGCCGTTATGATCGTGCGTGCGTATAAGTATTTGCACGGCGCAGAGGCAGCCGCGGCAAATTCAAGCTCGTTTAGCGATACCGATCGAATTCAAGCTTGGGCTCGGGACGCTGTGGGAGCCGCGCAGGCATGGGAGCTCATTCGAGGACGCGGGAATAACCTGTTTGCCCCGAAAGAGACAATGACGCGAGCGGAAAGCGCACAAGTGATTTCGAATCTTCTGGATTAGGCAAAGCTGATTTGCGTAGGCGAGTCGGCGCCAGACATGGCGCTGGTTCGCCTTTCTTTTACCCCAATAGTCCGAGTTGCCTCTGCAACCCTGAAGCAAGTTTATTCGAAATTCATACACAAATCGCGATTTGAGGGTCAAGTCCATTATTGTGTGTAAAATGATCCTCGTTGAGATTGTGCTAGCCAATCCGAACTACTTTTGAATCACCTTTTTTCCTGGTCTTGCGCCATTCGAGGAACTCTGCCATATCGAAATATTT
>NZ_CAKKLI010000056.1:0-30136 GCF_918697855.1 Paenibacillus sp. CECT 9249
GTATTGATACACCAAAAAGCTTTCGACCTATGATCTGCCCATATTAATTACCCCAAAAACGGATACAGTTTGCAACTCTATTTTCATTTATGGCGATGGTCGTCAGGCCATGGGGGATTTGTGTGAAGATTACAGTCCGTCATTTATCGAAAATATATGGCAGCGGCGAAAACAAAGTGACCGCCCTAAACGATGCCAGTTTCGACATCGCTTCGCGCGATTTTATTTCCGTCATGGGGCCGTCCGGCAGCGGCAAAAGCACGTTGCTTCACCTCATCAGCGGATTGGATAAGCCCACTGCCGGTACTGTCCTTTACGACGGTCTCGATATTCACCGCGGAAACGATAAGGAGTTGTCCGCTTTCCGCCGACAAAGAATCGGATTTATTTTCCAACAATTTCATCTCCTGCCGGTCCTGAGCGCAAAGGAAAATATAATCATGCCGTTGCTGCTTGATAAAAAAGATCCGGATGAGGTCTATGTATCGGAGGTCGCAGATTTGCTAGGGATCGGAGACCGATTAACTCATTTGCCCGGCGAACTGTCCGGCGGACAGCAGCAACGGGTCGCTATTGCCAGAGCTTTGATTGCCAAACCGGATATTATTTTTGCCGACGAGCCGACCGGCAATCTTGACAGCAGAAGCGGCAGCGAGGTCATGAGGATGCTCTGCGATATCAGGGAGCGGCTTGGAAAAACAATCGTTGTCATTACGCATGACAGCCGGATTGCAAACATGGCGGATCGCCGGTTTACGATCGCAGACGGCGCGCTTACGGAGGTTACGGCATCATGAGTATGAAATCCTATCAATCCTATGCATGGAAAGAAATGAAATCGCATAAAGTTACTTCGATCCTTATTCTGATTGCCGTCATCCTCTCTACCATGATGACAACGGCGATCGGCCAGTCCATCGGAATATTGGACGCTATGCGTCAGCAACAGGCGGCGTCGCTCAACGGCAACCGCTATGCAACATTCCACCAGCTCGCCGGAGAACAGATGGAAACGCTCATGAAGAACGATCGGATTGCATTTGCGGGCAGCTTCGTTACGGTTGGCGTGGCGGACTTGGGTACGAGCGGCATGTCCGTACAGCTTCGGGAATATTTCGGCGAAGGTTTATCCGTTTATCCGACAATTTCCCAACTTAAGGAGGGACGTTTGCCGCAAAAAGCGGGCGAAGCGGCTCTGCCTGAGGATGCGCTCCAATTTTTAGGCTTCAAAGGGGAAATTGGCGATACGATATCTCTCGACGCCAAGATTTCGTTGCTGCGGGATACGCAATTACCTTATGAATATACCGCGGATTTTACGTTGACCGGAATATTGAAGAGCAATTACCTCGGATACGCTTCCGGCACGGTAAGCGGTATCGTAGGGGCGGGGACGGCGTCGGAATTATTGCCCGAACGTTATATGCTATATTCCGCCGATTTCCGGACGAAAGGGAAAGCGAATTTTCAGCAAACCGTTTATCATTTAGCCGATCAACTGAACGTGCCCGAAGAACATATCCAATACAATTGGGTATATCTGAACGCTTTAGGGATTCCGTACGACAAAAAGGAGGCGGGCGCGGCAAAAGGTTCGGGCTTCTCCTATATGAAGGCAGCGGGCATCTTCGCCGGTTCCTTGACGCTGATGGCTGCCGGGCTTGTCATCTATAATATCTTGAAGATCGCGGTTGCCAAGCGTATGAAAGAATATGGGATTTTGCGGGCCATCGGAGCGGAAAGGGGCCAGCTATATCGACTGGTGGCTATGCAGCTTCTCTTGCTGTGCGCCATCGGCATCCCGCCGGGCGCGATTGTCGGCGTTCTTTCGGCCGAAGGCATAACGGCGGCAGCGACCGGTTTATTCTCGCCCGAAGCATTGTTGGCGGGCAGCCCGGAGGAACTGGCCGCCCTGGTTGCCGGGAATCGTACGGGAAGGCTTCTGCCATTGATCATAAGCGCCGTTGTCACCCTGTTGTCTTCGTTCATCGCCGCCATGCCTGCCGCCCGTTACGCGGCAAAAGTTTCCCCGATGATTTCGATATCCGGCCGGACCGCCGCATTCAAGCGCAAGAATCGAAAAAGCAGGCGCATCCGCCGCTTTGAAGCGTATTACGCGAAACTGAACTTGAAGCGCAACCCGGGCCGTACGGCGATCACGATATTGTCTATGGCGATGAGCTTTACCGTGTTCGTAGCGCTGCAAAGCTTTTCCAATCTGCTTGATACTTCAAACGAAGTACGGAAAATGCACTTGGGCGATTACTCTATTACAAATGATCTGGTAGGGTTTGCACCCTCTATCGCGGACGAGCTAAAAAAACAGCCGGAAGTCGTCTTTTTACATACGTTAAAATTTAGTCTGTATAAACAAGATAAAAACGGTATGCTCCCTATTCGTACAAGCGTTGCGTTATCCCCCGGCGAAACGTTCCAGATCGTCGGCGTTGACGCGAAGCGGCTTCCATCGCTCGCCCCATCCCTTACGGCAGAAGAGATGCAGAAGTTAAAGGACGGGAAAGCATGCTTGATTAAAAACCCGATTGCACTCTCTTATGAAGGCGCTCCGCTGGCTGCAACTTCGATTTCAGCCGGCGACACGATCTCTGTCGGGGGCATGGAACTTGATGTGATTGCAATTTCCGACCGTTCCGTAGGGCTGGACAATGCCGGATTTGTCAATGGGGTTCAAGTCATTGTGTTCGATACGGTTTACGATGCGCTCACCGGTCAAGACGCGTACTCCGAGGTGTACCCGGTGTTGGCGGATAAGGCGGATGCCCGCGCCTTCGAAGCGAAGATCGAAGAAATTGCCGGTACAACGCCCGGCAGTCGCTGGCTTTCTTACCGGGACGCGGACCGCCAGCTGGAAGAAAGCTATCGACAAATCCAAACGCTTGCGTGGGGTGTGATTTTGTTTATCGGTTTCATCGGCGTTTTGAATATCGTCAATACGGTTTATACCAATATTCATACCCGCATTGCCGAAATCGGCGTCCAACGGGCGATCGGAATGAGCGCTTCCGGCCTCTATCGAACTTTCATGTGGGAAGGCGCCTATTACGGTATGATCGCCTCGGCCATCGGCGCAGCGGCCGGATCTATTTGTACCGTTTTGATCGGCGCAGCGGCCGCGGAGTCGGTTTCGTTCACGGCTGTGCCTGTGATACCGATGTTGCAAGCAACTGTCATTTCGATCCTTGCCTGCCTGCTCGCGACATGTATTCCGTTGCGGCAAATTGCAAGCATGAATATTGCGGACTCCATTGAAAGGGCTGCATTATAAGCCGGATCGCCGGCTCCCAATTTACGGCTTTGCGACTTGAATGGAAGCCGTCATGCCGGCTTCCTGGTGGCCCGGCAAAGTACAGACGACTTGATAGTATCCCGCTTTCTCGAAACGAACGAGCGCGCTGTTTCGATCGCCGGGTGCGGCGTGAATGTGCACGTTCGTTCCGACGATTTCAAAATCATGCTCCGTTCGGCCCGCGTTCTCCAAAGTAATTGTAATGTTTTGGCCTGCATAGAGTCGGATGGAGGAAGGGGAAAAGGAATATTCCGTCGCACTCACAAGAAGTTCTTGGTCCGCTTGATCCGGCGATTCGGTTCGATTCGAGTCGTGCGCATGCCCCGAATGTTCGGCAGATTGGCCCGGCGGAGACGGACGGGCGTCTTCCGGATCGTCGTATAGCGAGCTCGCCTGAATGGATAGCAACGCAATAAGAATGACGGAAAACATGGAGACCGGTTTTGCCAGCACAAAAGATTTTTGTCCTCTCTTGTCGGAGTTCACTTCTCCGTGCAGCGTAACAAACAGTAGAAACAAGATGCCGCTGCATAGGACCGACATGATGTTGACCGTGGTTTCGGCGTAGGGCGCAGGCACCATCACCATGAGCATCGTTCCCATCATGCCGCCCATGATGCCCGATAACAATCCCTCGATCAATGCCAAGAAACCGACAGGGATGCCGGCAGCCGCCCCTGCGGCCCCGCCGATTATCATTCCGACCATGGTAGAATGGAAGAATTGTCCCGGAAGCCAGAGGGCGAGCAGAGCGCCCATCGCCAAACCGATCGTCATTCCTGCCGCCATCGCCGCCGTCATGCCAACCATGCCGTTTATATTTTTGCGAAAAAAGACGATGAATCCTATCGTCCAAACGGTAAGCGCACCGAATAAAGCACTAACCAGAATCAAACTCATATACCATACCCCCTTATCCTATATAACATACCAATATGGCTTGACCCAAAGATTTATGACAAAATCCAAAATGGATGGTAAAATGCCCCTTGAAATGGGTGGTGACTGCGTCATCGTTCTGTACTAGAGTAAACGATAGGTATACTGCGAACTTTGGAGGGATTGTCAGTGGATGTGCCGGTTATCGTATGGATTGCGTCGGTTATTATCATTGTACTCATTTCCTATATTACGTTCTGGGTCACGAATAAGGCCTATTCAAGAAAATGGGAAGACAGCGAATAGTGCGTTCATTAGACGGAGCTCTTCATTTCAATATGAAGAGCTTTTTGCATGGATTTGTTGTGAATAAAGTTTGTCAATTTTATTGCAATTCTTTGAAAATGGCTGGTTCATTCATGTCGATAGCGGTTGGTGACATTTATCGCAATTCCCCTTAAAGTAAGACGTGATCATTTTAAAAAATACAACATGGAGGGTCAACACGATGAAAAAATATAGTTTCCTGCTGGCTGGTCTAGTTCTTCTTTTACTCGTCTCCGCTTGCTCCGATTCCGGCACCGCCGAGCCGTCCGAACCGCTTCAAGTTGAAATCAGCACGGTACAGGACATTTTGCAACCGGGACGGGCCATTCTGATTGACGCAACCGTTACACAGGGGGCGGAGAAGGTGACAGACGCCCAGGAGGTCGAATTCGAAATTTGGAGGAAAGATCAGGAGAAACATCGGACCGTCACTGCGAAGCATTGGTTGGACGGCACTTATCGCATCAAAACGATGTTCCCCGAGGATGGCGTCTATTATGTCGTTGCTCACGTTACGTCCGGGGATATGCAGGCGATGCCGAAAAAAGAATTGGTCGTTGGCAATGTAACGGCGGGTTAACCGGCTCTCCTTGGATCATACGAAATAGAAAGGTGAATGAAGCGGCTCGTATGTTCGGATATACGCCTTCATTCACCTTTTTGCTATGTTAGGAACCTAGAACCGCGCGAATCGCTGCGGCAAATTTGGCAACGCCCGGGACGATCGTATCCGTATCGGGCCGAGCGTACGTAAATCGCACATAACCCGAGTCCGAACCGTATACGCTTCCGGGAACGAAAACGACTCCGTGTCGGATCGCTTCCTCCAGCAGTTTTGCATCGTTCACCTCGGGCAATATGTTGCACCATAGATGCAAGCCTCCCTCCGGAACGGAGAAACGGACCGAATCCGGCAGTTCTTTCCGAAGCGCTTCGACCAATAGATCCCGCTTAAAGATCAGCTGCGTTCGCAAACGTTCGAGATGAGGCCGGATATAGGAGGATTTCAGGAACTGCGCGGCAATCTGCTGAGGGACGACGCTAAGTCCGAAATCCATTTGCTGCCTGGCATCGGCCAGCCGTTTGACAACGGAATGCGGGGCGACCATCCAGCCTACGCGCAGCCCGGACGCCGCGATTTTGGAGAAAGAGCCGATATAGAGGACCGAGCCGATCGAATCCATCGATTTAAGCGGCTTCGGCGGCGTTCCGTCATAAGCCGTCAAACTGAAGGGATCGTCTTCAACAATCGGCAGCCCCAGTTCGCTCGCGACGTTAAGCAATTCCTTACGGCGTTCCGTATCGAGGACAGTGCCTGTCGGATTCTGATAATTCGGATTGATGAATACCATTTTGATCCGATGTTTTTTGTACAGAGAGCGGACATCTTCAGGGTTGATCCCTTTGGCATCGACCGGAAGCCGGAACAGTCGAAGGCCAGCCGATTGAAACATGGGCAACGAGTAGCAATAAGAAGGATCCTCAATCGCGACCGCGTCTCCCGGGGCCAGCAAACATTGCGTAATTAAATATAAGGATTGCTGGGAGCCGGACGTAACGAGAATCGACGAATCCGACGTTTCAATCCCCCGATATTGGCGTAGATAGGGGACAAGCGTTTCTCTAAGCGGGACGTATCCTTGTGGATTGTCATATCCCAGATATTCCGTGTAGTAATGTTCGCCGATGAGCGTATTGATTTCATGGACGGGCGAAATATCCGCGCCCAGTTCGCCGCTGGCAAAATCGATTAGCGTCTTGTTTTGTTGAAGAGCTTCCCGGATCCGACGCAGAAAAGGCAGATTAGGCAAAAAACTGCCGCCTTCCACATACCTGTGCCAGTTCGGCGTATGCTTCGGCGTAGCCCCCCACTTATATTTGTTTACGCGAGTTCCGCTGCCCGAACGGCTTTCGATAATCCCAAGCGAGCGCAACTCGGCGTAAGCGAGAATCACCGTGCTGCGATTCACTCCCAATTGTTCGGCTAATTTGCGCTCGGAGGGCAGCATACTGCCCGGCGGAAACTCCCCGTATGAAATTCGCCGTTCGATATCGTCGGCAATTTGTTGATACAAAGGTTGGTCGCTGGAACGGTCGGGTTTCCGTATGATCATCACCTTCTGCCTTGTGTTTAAATTGGGTTATCTGACTATGTGACTATGTGACTATGTTCATCATAACATTTGGCTTATGAACGAAGAGCCGCTTTTTATGGCAATGTATTGCAATTTGTTGAACATGGCGGGCAAAGTTGTTTGCCGCTAGGAACGTTCCAACGTAACGAATGATGCTTATTTACAATATTGACTATTTTTGAGTTGTTATAATGGCAATTGCGAAAAAACTAAGGTTTTGAGTCCTTGCGCAATCGCCGCCGGCATGCTATTCTCTCTTTAAGACCGATCGGTCTCTTGAAGGAGGAGCCATAACAATGCGAAAAGGAACGATCACCCGGGAACGCATCATTATACAAGCCGCTGAGTTATTCAATCAGCAAGGCTATGCCGGTTCTTCGGTTTCCGACATTATGCGTGTAACCGGACTGCGCAAGGGAGGCATTTATAATCATTTTGGCAGCAAGGATGAGCTTGCGCTTGAAGCGTTCGATTATGCCATCAACCGGATGCGCCGCAAATACGCGGAGGCGATCAAGGGAAAAACGTCCTCCATCGACCAGTTAATC
The DNA here is from genome assembly GCF_918697855.1 of Paenibacillus sp. CECT 9249. NCBI lineage: Bacteria > Bacillati > Bacillota > Bacilli > Caryophanales > Paenibacillaceae > Paenibacillus > Paenibacillus sp. CECT 9249. The sequence goes on from NZ_CAKKLI010000056.1 coordinate 7,197, forward strand.
GCGATTGTCTCGATCTATCGCAATATTGTCGAAGACCCTCCGTTGAAAGGCGGCTGTCCTTTGTTGAATACGGCCATCGAGAGCGACGATACGCATCCGGCCCTGCGCGATAAAGCCCGCGAAGCGATGGAACAATTTTTGAAATTTATTCGTATCGTGATCAACAGAGGAAAGCGCAAGGGGGAAATCCTTTCTTCCGTCGACGAAGCATCGGTATCCGTCTATATCGTTGCGGCGATGGAAGGAGGCGTGATGATCAGCCAGTTATATCGCGATAGCGGCTATATGCGGCATACGCTGGAACATTTAACGCATTATTTTGAGAGCTTTCGTGCATGACCCTTCTTTTTTTTAGGCAAAAAACAGACCGATCGGTCTTAAACTAAGAAGAAAACTCGTGGGAAGGTGGAATAGCGATGGTTGTTATGATAAGTATTTTTCTGTTGGCGATTGCGATTGCAGGGATAGCGGCGGGAATATGGTGGATGGTTGTGAAAAGCCAGACGCCGAAGCGGGTGCCGACGAACAAGACCCCGGATGTGCCCTATCGGGATGTTGTCATTCCGAATGGAGATGCCAAGCTGAAAGGATGGTTTATACCGGCCCCAACAGGCAAGCGACCAAGCCCTTTGATCATTATCGTGCATGGCTGGGGATCGGGGAAAACGCGAGTGCTGCGCTACATGAATCCGCTGCATCGTGCCGGCTACGCGATTCTGATGTTCGATGCGAGAAGTCATGGCGAAAGCGATAGCGTAAAAGCGCCAACCGTAAAAACATTCCGTGACGATCTTCTCGCTGCCGTGGAGTATGCCCGTCAGAGAGAAGAGATCGACCCGAGGCGGATCGGAGTGCTTGCCCACTCGCTCGGCGCTTTCGGCGGCATTATCGCCAATACGAAGCCGCTCGGCATCCGGGCGATCGTTACCGATTCGATGCCGACAAGGTTCCGCACGATTATGGAAGCGTCGTTAAGCCATTACAAGCTGCCGTACTTCCCCTTGGGGCCGATTCTGTCCAAGCTGATGTTCATGAGGGCGGGACTATCCAAACAGGAACTGCGGCAGTTCGATGTCCTTGAGGCGATGGACCGTCAGCAAGCGCCCGTATTGATGGTGCATTCCAAATATGATCACTATGTGCCGCCAACGGAGCTCGCTTATTTGCTCGATCATCATAAAGCGGATGGAACGATGAAGTCGTATCTATATGTCGAAAGCCAAGGCCACCGCAGTTCCGAAACGGACCCGCAATTTTGGCCCAAAGTGCTTGAATTTTTTCAAAAGCATGTCACCGGGAACTGAGTTATAATTAGACAACATATACATAGAAAACGATCCCTCTGCTCATCTTCACGCTCGGTTCGGGCTATGCGCCTGACTACGGCTTGATTATGACGGCGCTCGTGATCGCGACCTTGCCGACGGCGCTCGTATTTTTTCTGATGCAGAAACATTTTGTGGCGGGAATGATGGGATCCGTGAAATAGAACGGGAAACATCCCGGTCCGGTTCGACGGATCGGGATGTTGTTTTGTCCGGGGCAAGCGCGTCGTTGGCAGAAGCCGCTGTCGGCCTTTACGGGGATTTCGTGTCATTATGTCTTGTTTTGCCCGCTTTGACGTACTTCAACTGTGCCACGATAATGACGCTGATAATGACGAGCAGAAACCACGAACTGATTTTGCCGAAGCCGACGGGCTGCCATATAACATGTTGATCGGGATATTTCCAGGCGCCGAAAAATGTCGCGATGTTCTCCGCCAGCCAGATGAAAAAGCCGACGAGCAGAAAGGCAACCGTTAACGGCATCCGGTACGTCGTGGCGCGAACCGTGTACCAAATCCGGGTTTTCCAAAAAACGATCGCTACGAGTGCCATGAGGTACCAGCGGAAATCAGGAATAAAGTGATGGGTGAAAAAATTGGCGTAGATCGCCGCCCCGAGCAAGCAGGCAGGAACCATGCCCGGCCAGCCGGTCATATCCATCTTCAGCCTCCGCCATACTTGGCACATATAGCTCGCTACGCTTGCGTACATAAAACCGCTATAGAGCGGGACGCCGAGCCATTTTGTGTACCCCGGTTCGGGATACGACCATGAGCCCATATGTACTTTATACAGTTCCAGCATGAGGCCGATAATATGGAACACGCAAATGACCTTGATTTCGTCAAGCGTCTCCAGGCGGCTGCGATACATGAAGTATTGTACGGCAATCAGGAGAAGCAGAATGAAATCGTACCTGTGGATGAACGGGACGGCAAGCCATTTGGAGACGGCCAGCGTGCCGAAGATCGCCACCGGAAAGATGCAGCTCATCGCCTGTTGATAACCGAAATGAAGCAATTGCAGAAATGCGCGGCCATAAAGGTTCTGGCGCCGTATCGTTACTCCCGTCCCATTCGATTGTTTCGTTTGCATGCGCGCCTCCTTTGAATCTCTCTATCATTGGAATTGATCAGGTTTCTTTGGAATATTCCAATAGATCCCCCGGTTGACAATCCAGCACTTCGCATATTTTTTCCAAAGTCGAGAAACGAACCGCCTTCGCTTTCCCGTTTTTCAAAATGGAAAGGTTCGCCATCGTGATTCCCACTTTCTCGGAAAGCTCCGTTACGCTCATTTTTCTTTTTGCCAGCATGACATCGATATTGATTATGATCGCCATATGAACACCTCAAACCGTCAAGTCAATTTCCGTTTTCATTTCAAGCGCATGGGCTAACAGTTCCTGGAGAACAGCCGCAAACACGGCTACGGCCGAAGCGGCGAAAATAATGACAGCTCCGATGACGGCAAGGACAGATTGGAACCCGGTCAGGAAGCCGATGAACGCTACACCTGCTGCATAGACGATGACGATCGAAATGGCGCAATACTTGATGGATTTCAACGATTCGATCGCCAGTTCGGAAAAAGCGTTTTTCCGTTCGATAAGATGCAATAGTTTGAATGCCTGGTACAGCACGAAATAAAACGGTATCGCGGTAATATACACGACGATAAGCACGGGATATCTCATATAAGCGAAATCGGGATTGTTGTCTGCGGTATGTCGAGCCAAATCCGGCAGCCAAACGATGCACAGAATAAGAGCCAACACGCCCATCATGACAATCACTAGTTTCAGGAACGTTGTTTTTCCTTGCAACATGGAGCACCTCGCAATCGTTATTGGCAATAGCATATCATGCAAATTTATCGTTTTACAATAAATTTTTAGTTTTTTACAGCAAAAATTTATTATAAATCGGAGATGGGACGTTCCGGATTTCCCGCTGCCACTTAACACAAGCGGCATTATGGAAATCGTATTTTTGTATGAAAAATCGCCCATTATGCTCGTACAGACGATTGAAAATTGAAGATTGTATGAAAAATCATATACATTTAATATTGACATCAAAACCCAAAAGATATAAACTGCTAAATGATAGTCAATGTCAAAAAATGAAAGGGTGATTGGAGCTGAATTCGCAATATCAACAAAGATGGTGGGTACTGGCTTCGCTTGCGTTCGGAATTCTTGCGGTCGGACTGGACATGACGATTTTAAATTTGGCTTTGCCGATAATGGCCCAAGATATGCATGCAACAAATGCCGAGCTTCAATGGTTTGTCGATGCTTATAATCTTGTTTTTGCCGCGTTGCTGCTGCCGATGGGGATGCTGGGGGATAGAATCGGGCGCAAGCGGATGCTTCTTGCCGGATTGCTCGTTTTTGGCGCAGCCTCTCTTGCGTGTGCGTATGCCGCATCGCCATGGGAACTCATAACAGCACGTGTCTTTCTTGGCTTGGGCGCTTCCTTGATCGTGCCTTTGTCCATGGCTGTGATTCCGGTGATGTTCGCAGAAAAGGAAAGGCCGAAAGCCATTGCCGTTTGGATGATGGCCAATGCGGTCGGAATACCGCTTGGTCCTATTCTTGGCGGTTGGCTCCTGAACAACTATTGGTGGGGCTCGGTCTTTATCATCAATCTTCCGCTGGTTATTGTAGCGATCACGGCAGTATTTTTCCTTTTGCCTGAAACTCGAAGCGAAGAACGCCGCCCTGTGGATTTGCCGGGGGTGTTGATTTCAAGCTCAGGGTTGATCGGTTTAACGTATGGGGTTATTGAAGCGGGTGAAAGAGGCTGGGACGACGTAATTGCATTAGCATCCGTTCTTGCAGGCATGCTTCTCCTATTGTGGTTTATTGTCTATCAGGCTCGAACCCCTCATCCGCTGGTTGATCCTTCGTTATTCCGATCTCGAAGTTTTGCGGGCGGAACATGGATAGGTTCTATCATCTCTTTTGCTCTATTCGGCGTCTTGTTCGCTTTGCCTCAATATCTTCAGGCCGTATTGGAAATGGACGCGCTAAGCGCCGGTTTGAGACTATTGCCGCTCGTAATAGGCCTATTGATTGGAACGCCGATATCCGATGCTCTGCAGTCGCGCTTCGGAACCAGGACGGCGATTGTTATCGGATCCGTACTGCTTGGAATCGGATTGGCGATGGGCAGCGCCACAGATCTATCGACCGGATACGGATTTACTTCCATTTGGATTTCTGCAGTGGGACTTGGCATTGGATTAGCTCTTCCGGCTGCGATGGATGAAGCCGTCTCGGCGCTTACACCCGAGAGAAGCGGCGTGGGATCGGCACTTCTTATGGCTATGAGACAGGTTGGAGGAACGTTAGGGGTTGCAATTCTAGGGGCTGTTTTGAGCGCTGGTTATCGCAATCATCTCAACCCGGATGAATGGCCTGCGGAAACGGCTGAAATGGCGCAGCGAAATCTGTCTTCCGGTCTGGCGGCTGCGCGTCAAATCGGTTCGGATTCACTCGTTCATTCGGCGAAAACCTCTTTTGTCGGCGGCATGGCCTATATGTTAAGGGTATGTGCGGGAGCTGCGGTGGTTGGAATTGTTTTTGCCTTCTGTGTCTTAAGAGCGCGCCCAGTGAAGAGTAAAAACGCCACGACGAGTCTTGAAGCTAAGGAATAATTTCGATGTGTCTTATCAATTGCGGAAAGGAAGTGCTCGCGTTGGAGCGCCAAAAGACGTTAGCCATTCATATGAACAATGTAAATAAATATTACGGTTTGAAACGCGGAGTGACTGATATAAATCTAGCCGTAAAAAAAGGCGAGATCGTTGGATTTATTGGGCCAAACGGCGCAGGAAAGTCGACTACGATCCGTTTGCTCATGCAGATGATCAGCCCTACGTCCGGGGATATCTCGGTTCTTGGAGAACGAATAAAGAAGGATCATCCAATGATACGCAGCCGAATCGGCTATCTGCCTTCCGAGATTAGACTTTACCCGGATTTAACCGGAAAACAGATGCTGGAGCTTGCAGCAGGCATTTATGGGGTTGATTTGAAAAAAACAAGGATTCCCGAGTATGCGCAGAGACTGCAATGGGAGATGAAACCCCGGATCCGAACCTACTCATTAGGAAATCGCAAGAAACTAGGCATACTGCTGGCACTTCTGCATGAGCCCGAATTGCTTATCCTGGATGAACCCACCTCCGGGCTTGATCCCCTCGCTCAGCAGAGCTTCTTTGAAATTATTCGTGAATTAAATGAGTCGAACGGTACAACGGTATTCTTGTCTACTCACATATTAACCGAGGTGGATAAGGTCTGCCACAGGGTCGCGTTTATACGAGACGGGAAGATCATTCAAGATGCTTCTGTTTCCGATCTAACCAGAGGAGGGGCTCATCTATACGAGGTGATCTTTAAAGAATCGGGTGATCTAAGGCGAACGTACGGACTGCTAAATATCGATCCCAATTCGAAATATATCGATGGGGTTTGCAGCGGAAGGGTAGAGGATCATCGCCTAAATGAATTGATTTCTATTCTTGCCGATAAGCCCATGAAAGATTTGAACCTTCGAAAAATGTCTCTTGAGGAGAGATTTATGGAAAAGTATAGCCGGAACAAAGAGAAGAAAGATGAGGGACCCAATGATGAGCAAGTTGTTTGAGTTGGAGTGGCGTCAAAATCAACGGAGTTTTTGGATCGCTCTTTGCGTGATTGCGGCAATTCAAGCCATCCCGGCCGCCGCTTCCAAGGCTTATCTAGATAGCCAAATCTCCGGCGGAACAGATCATGCGGATTCCATCGCACTTTCCACTTTTGAAGGATGGATGGCCGGCCAGCCGTTTATGTTTTTCGTGCTTCTTCTAGGGTGCTTCGCCATCAACTGGTCGATAGGATCCATTGTCAAGGAGCGGGATCGTCAAACGGCCGAATTTCTGTTCGCAACCCCCCGCAGCAGAACGGCTATCTATCTGGCAAAATGTGCGGCGCATGTTGCGAAAGTCGTGATGATCGCCGGTGCATCCACTGGTATTGTGCTGCTGATTGGCAAAGGTTTAGGCGTGATGAATGACGTTGTCGCCGTAAGCAGCGTCATGGCGGCCGGTCTGTTAATCATTCTCGGATTTATGGGAATCGGTTATGCGCTAACGTCTTGGCTTACGTCCGAACGCGGTGCGTTATCGCTTGGAATCGGAATTGTATTTCTCATGTTCTTGCTCTACATGCTTTCTGATTTGGCAGCATTAGATTGGCTGGGGGCCGTGTCGCTCTTTAACCTGTTTGATGTGTACGCAATAAGCCAGGGTGGCGGGCTTGCATGGGGCTCTGTGATTGGAGCGCTCGCCGTCTTTTTGATCGGCGGATGTGTGGGCTGGAGGAGGTTAGTTCATAGCGATTTGTAAAACAATCGGCGATCGGTGAAAGTTGATAGTTTATGAACTTGAGTGTAAGTTGACATTGACTCTAATGTAAGTGACAATATGTTTGAAGTTACAGTTTTCGAAGTTTGATTCGAACTTGGTTAGGAGTGCAAAGGGATGTCTGAAGGTGCGAAACAAAAAGTCGGATTGCGTGAGCGAAAAAAAGCGAAAACGATGGCCAATGTTCAGATGCATGCATTAAGGCTTTTTCGAGAAAATGGTTATCATGCGACAACGGTTGAACAAATTGCCGAAGCTGCGGAAATCTCCCCGAGTACGTTTTTTCGTTATTTTGGAACAAAAGAGGATGTCGTATTAACCGATAATTACGATCCTGTTCTCGTCGCTGCATTGGAAAACCAACCGTCAGAGTTGAGTCCCTTGCAAGCCGTTCGGAATGCAATGATTTCGGGAATTGCCGAAATGACTGACGATGAGTGGGAAACAGTACGTCAGCGAAATGAACTGATCTTGACGGTCCCGGAGCTGCGCGCGGCAGCGATGAATAACTTAACTCAGATGATGCAGCTGTTAACTCAGATTGTCGCCAAACGAACAGGCAGAAATTCCGACGATCCGGCCGTACGAACCTTTGCCGGCGTGGTCGTTGGGGTAAATATATCGTTAATGGATTATAATGCTAAGGCTACAAAATCAGAGTTTGCCAAATTGTTGGATGAAGCTTTAGACGTAGTGGAGAAAGGTCTGCGGATATAATGAAAATCTTGCCGGAATGTTCCGTAGCTCGATCGACAAACAATATGAATATTGGTTGAAAAATCATAAAACTCATGTCCAAGGCATGGGTTTTTCTTTTGGCAATGGGTATGATAACCTCAAAATATAACTTGGAAATATCCAGAAAACAAGGAGGTGTTGCCCTATGTCAACGAACAATAACCCCAATCGATTAGCCAAGGAAAAGTCGCCGTATTTGCTGCAGCATGCTTACAATCCGGTTGATTGGTTCCCTTGGTCGGATGAGGCTTTTGAGAAAGCGAATCGTGATCATAAGCCGATCTTTTTATCTATCGGTTATTCAACTTGCCATTGGTGCCACGTTATGGAACGGGAAAGCTTCGAGGACGAAGAAGTCGCTTCCTTATTGAACAACCATTATATCTCGATCAAGGTCGACCGGGAGGAGCGGCCGGATATCGACCATTTGTATATGAGCGTTTGCCAGTCGATGACGGGACATGGGGGATGGCCGCTTACTATTTTCATGACGCCGGATAAGAAGCCTTTTTTTTGCCGGGACGTATTTTCCGAAGCATAATCGATTCGGCCGCACGGGACTCGTCGAGCTTCTGGTGAAAATTCGCGGCATTTGGGAAAAGGAGCCGGAACAAATCAAGGAGGTAAGCGCGCAAATTACGGAGCAGGTCAAGGCGCATGAAACGGCGCATTTGCATGGCGAATGGGACGAACGCGTGCTGCATCGCGCCTTCGAACAATTTCAAGCCGAATTTGACGTAAAGTTCGGCGGATTCGGCTCGGCGCCGAAATTTCCGACTCCGCATAACTTATCGTTTCTGCTCGCTTACGGACGGACATACGATCGGAAGGAAGCGATCGCGATGGCCGAACGGACGTTGGAAGGGATGGCGCGCGGGGGCATTCGCGACCATGTCGGGCACGGCTTCGCCCGTTATTCGACCGACGAACGGTGGCTCGTGCCGCATTTCGAGAAAATGCTGTACGATAATGCGCTGCTTGCGATGGCGTATTTGGACGCCTATCAATGGACAGGAAACAAGCGGTATGCCGATTTAGCCGAGTCGATCTTCGCTTATGTGCTGCGCGACATGACTTCCCTCGAAGGGGCGTTCTATTCGGCGGAGGATGCCGACTCCGAAGGGGTGGAGGGCAAGTTCTACGTATGGACGCCGCAACAGGTGAAGGAAGCGCTTGGAGCGGAGCGGGGCAGCCGGTACTGCGAGCTGTATGACATTACGGAAGAAGGAAATTTCGAAGGGAACAGCATACCGAATTTGCTGCAGCGGACAGTAGAGCAATATGCGCGGGAACGCGGTTTGGATCCGGAGACGCTCGAAGCGGAGATGGAAGCGTCGAGAGCGGCCTTGTTCGAATGGCGCGAACGGCGCATCCATCCGCATAAGGACGATAAAATATTAACCGCCTGGAACGGATTGACGATCGCGGCGCTTGCCAAAGGAGCCAAGGCGTTGCAATCATCCGAATATGCGGATGCGGCCGCGCGCGCCGTACGTTTCATCGAAACGCATTTGCGCAGAACGGAAGACGGGCGGCTGCTGGCGCGCTATCGCGACGGAGAAGCGGCGCTTCTCGGCTATATCGACGATTACGCCTTCTACATATGGGGCTTGACCGAATTGTACGAAGCGTCGGGCGATGTCTCGTATCTTCACAAGGCGCTTGCGCTGCTGCGGCAAATGATCGATTTGTTCTGGGACGGGGAACGCGGCGGCTTCTATTTCTATGGCCGGGACGGCGAACGGCTTCTGACCCGGATGAAGGAAATATACGACGGCGCGCTTCCTTCCGGCAATTCGGTGGCGGCGATGCTGCTGTCCAAATATGCTGCCATAACGCAAGAGGCTGAGCTTTCGCAGCTTGCGGAACAACAATTGAAAGCTTTTGCCGGAGCGGCGATGCGCTACCCTGCCGGATATTCGATGCTGATGCAAGCGATGCTTGGTGCGTTCCGCGGATCGCGGGAAATCGTCATTGCCGGCGCCGGCGACGATTCGGAGGTGCAACGGATGCTAGCTGCGGTTCGGCAAACGTATTTGCCGAATTCGATCCTCCTGTTCGTTCCGGACGGGGAAGAGGGGGAACGGCTTCGAAGCTTGCTGCCTGCGCTGCAAGACAAAACCGCGATCAACGGCAAGCCGACCGCATACGTATGCGAAAATTTCGCCTGTCAACAACCGGTGCATGACGCGGATGAATTGAAACGGCTTTTGTCTCGAGGATGATGTAAGTTCTTCGCGATTGAAATGGGAGGGATTAGATTGAACATTCAGGAAGAACTCAAACCAACCGCTCATGAGTTGATGGAGCTCCATATTGAAGCGCTGTTCACCCATGACCGGAATATGCGGCTCCGGACGGTTAACGAGCCTTGGCCCGGGGATAAGGATCCTGCTCCCCGATTTATATTAGGGCGAACGATAGAGGGGACGGCCGTCTGCCGGTTTCGGCACGATGTTCCGGATGCAATCGCCGGGCAATTGGAAGAGTTATGCGCCGATGAACCGAAAATGTCGGATATTCATATGAAACCGAAACATTTCGAGTCGTATATGGCACTTCTGCAAGGGCGGGAGCATACGGCGGGACCTTGTTATCTCGTGCCTGCCGTCACCTCTCCGTCAACGGATGCGGTCGCCATTACCCGCGATAATATTGCCGAGCTCCTGCACGACGATTTCGAATGGCTGGTCTCGGAGATTGATTTTGTGCAGCCTTGCATCGCAATGGTGCGCGATAACAAGGCGGTTTCGATCTGCCGCAGCGTCCGCATCACACCGAGGGCGCATGAAGCGGGGCTCGAGACATTGACTTCTTATCGCGGAAGAGGCTGCGCCGCCGAGGCCGCGGCCGGATGGGCAGCGGCTGTAAGGCGACTCGGGCGCCTTCCTCTGTACAGCACTTCCTTGGAAAATCTCTCTTCCCAAAGCGTCGCGAGGAAGTTGGGATTGTTTTTATACGGAGTAAATTTGATTATCAAATGAGTCAATTTCATAATAGCTTGCGCGGCTGACAGCCCGTCGAGCGAGCTAACGAAACGTTAACACGCTAATGTCTGCTAAATCACCTTGTTGCCGGCGCAACGAAACTGAAACACGCTAATGAGGGGAAAAAGGCGGTAAAACAGCCGATTTCCGGGGAATAACGATACCTGCTTTCGTTAGGATTGGAACGTCTTCATTTTGAGCCCAATAAGGATTGTTAGTTTCGTTAGCGCCAAACAAGAAGCGTAGGTCCGCGGGGGATCGCCTTCGAAAATACTTGAATATCTGCAATAGCTCATGCGCGACCCGGAGGTGAATCGTTATTGGGGCTATGCCCGTCAAGGATCGTATGAAGAAATCGTAAGCGTATTTCAAGAATATGTAACCGGAGATGAACCGACCGACCCTTATTTGATTCTCTATGGCGACTTCCAATCGGATATATACAAACGTTGAAGCGGAGTGAAGTGATTATCCAGACGATGGACAATATGTCGATCTTACGAATGCGGCGGTTGCGTCATCAATCCGGAGACGAGCAATAAGGCGGCCATTCGCGTCTATGAAAACGCATTATACGGGAAAGCGAATATGCTTCAGTTGCGTTTTCAAACGTTCGAGTCTTCTTCCCAACTTTCCTTTGCGATCGGGCCGCAAGCCGACGTTCGCCATCGAGGCAATCGTTTCCGCAACCTGCTCAATCGACATCCGATCCGTATCCAGATGATGCTTGAAAACATCGTCAGACAAACCTTGCACGCATCGATCAATCTGCCGCATCGGCCATGAACTGCTTCGTTCGCCTCGTTTGCGCAGTCTTTGCCGCAGCACTTCCTTTGAAGCGCATAATGCAAAATGATGGACGACGACGCCGTCATTCCTTAACCTCCCGACGATTTCATCAAAATATTGGGGGTTAACGATTGTCATAGGCACAATGATGGTCCCTCCATATTCGCTGTATATATGTTTCAACATCGAGACATTAAATTCGCGCCACATCGCATAATCTTGAAAATCGTCCCTGGACATTTCTCTGGGGATGTTTTTTCGGATATAATAGCCTGCATTTTCCGGATCGAATACGAATGAATCGGACAATCTTCGATGTAGCTCAAAAGCGGTCTGCGTTTTCCCGGCCCCGAACGCGCCGTTTAACCATATAATCATCGTCTTGCCTCCCATCATTTCATTTTTTTCATTATTGCCTAAATATCGTTCCGCGGCAATATCGATCGATCGCTTCATCTATGTTACAATTTTATGGAAATGATCATAGGAGGCGTTGTTATGGTTAGCGATACGATTACGATACGGGTACAACAAGCGAGGGAGAACCGCATCATCGCCCGATAAACTGCGTGATTCCCCTCAATATGAGAAAGGGGTATCCCATTGAACGAAGAATTGGCAACAGATGAAGCGAAAGACAATGAACGCAATGAGCGCGAGGAGGAAAGGGTATTGTCCGCCGCCAAATCCGTCAGCCATAAGTACAATATGGTGCTGCGGCCGGCGGGGGCATGGTCCCGGAGCGTACATGCAGTGCTCAAACATTTAGAGTCGTGCGGTTTCGCGGCGGCGCCGCGTGTGATCGGCTCCGGCTTTGATCGTGAAGGCCGCGAGACGCTCGGTTATATTGAGGGCGAATTTGTGCATCCCGGCCCTTGGAGCGACGAAGGACTGGCCGCAGTCGGCCGGATGCTTCGCCGGCTTCACGACGCGGCGGCTTCCTTCGAAGCGCCTGTCGATGCCGAGTGGCAGCCATGGTTTTTGCGCGAATTGGGCGGAACGCAACGAATTATCGGTCACGGCGATGTGGCGCCTTGGAATACGGTGACGCGCGGCGGGATGCCGGTTGCGTTCATCGATTGGGAGTATGCCGGCCCGATCGATCCGATGGTCGAACTGGCGCGAGCATGCTGGCTTTTTCCGCAGCTTCATGACGACGATGTAGCCGAAATGGCTGGTTTGCCGCCATTGGACGTCCGGGCGCGGCAGCTCCGTCTCTTTGCCGACGCTTACGGCGTTGCCGCCGATCAGCGGCGGACTTTGGCGGATCGAATGATCGAAGTCGCGATTTGCGAGACCGCCGAGGAAGCGATCGAGCGACATATTACCCCGGACAGCGAAGGGCCGCTGTGGGGTTTGGCGTGGAGAGCCCGCGCGGCAGCCTGGATGTTGAAGAACCGGGCCGTCTTGGAACGAGCGCTGTACTAACTGAAGTGAGAAGGAGATTAGCATGATTTCTGTATCCGAAATTATCGAAGAGACAACGAAAGCGTTGCAAGACGCGCCCGGCATTGTAGGCATTGTCCTGGGCGGTTCAAGGGCAAGAGGAACGCATCATCCAACATCCGATATAGATATCGGCATTTATTACGATGAATCGGCAGGTTTTGACGTAAGGCATATCGGACCCATCGCCGCGAAATTGGACGACGAGCATCGAGAGAATTTGGTTTCGGAGTTGGGCGGATGGGGACCGTGGGTCAATGGCGGAGGATGGCTCGTTGTGCAAGGATTTCATGTCGATCTTATTTTTCGCGATGTAACAAGAGTTGCGAAGGTGATCGACGAATGCTTATCCGGTTCCGTCACGGCGAATTACCATGCGGGGCATCCTCACGCATACTTGAACGTCATGTATATGGGCGAAATATCGATTTGCAACATTTTATCGGATCCGACCGGTCGAATTGCCAAGCTGCAGGCGAAGACGGCGCCGTACCCGAAAGCGGTGCAGGATGCGATCATTCGCTATTTTATGTTTGAAGCTTCTTTCTCGCTGATGTTCGCGGATAAGAATGTCGATAAAGACGATATTTCTTATGTTTCCGGCTGTTGTTATCGAACGATTTCCTGCTTGAATCAAGTTTTGTTCGCCATCAACAACGAATATTGCATTAATGAGAAAAAAGCGGTAGCGACGGCGGATCGATTCGCAATGAAGCCCCATGATTACAAGAAAAGAATAGATCGGATCGTCACGCTGTTGTCTTCGAACACCGGCAGCGCCAGGGAAGGCGTCGACATGCTCAAAGACCTTGTTGCCGAAACGGAAAAGCTGCTTCCGATTCAAACTAACTGAACATCGAAGGTGTGTAAAATGAATATGGCGGTAGACAACCAATATGCGAAATCGATTCAACGCATATACCCCGAGCTGTTCATACATTCTGTCGAGCGCTTCGGTTCCGGGCAAAATAACGATACGGTGCTCGTTAACTCGGAGCTCGTATTTCGTTTTCCAAAGTATGAGGAAGGGATCGAGCAGTTAGAGCGCGAGGCTGTTTTTTTGCATCGTATCGTCGACCGCGTTCCGATGGAAGTTCCCCGTCCGATATACCGCAGCTTTTACCCGAACGGCATAGGGGACGCGTTTATCGGGTACAAGAAAATTGCCGGAGAACCGCTCGAGACGGAAATGCTTCATACGATTCGAGACGAATGCGAACTGCGTCGATTAGCCGGTCAATTAGGCTTATTCCTGAAACAATTGCATACGATGGAGCCGGACGATATCGGCTTGTACGGGACGGCTGACGGCGTTTATGCGGAATGGTCGAATATGTACGAACGCATTCAAACGAAGCTCTATCCCTATATGAAACAGGAAGCCCGGCATTGGACAGATTTCCATTTCACGGGCTTTCTGAAGGACAAAGGAAACTTCGAGATCGCCCAGGTGCCTATTCATGGCGATTTCGGCACTTCGAACATATTATATGATTCGCACAGAAGGCATATTAGCGGCATCATTGATTTCGGTTCGGCCGGCATCGGCGATCCGGCTGTCGATTACGCCGGTCTGCTAGCTTCTTATGGGGAACGCTTCTTCCGTTTCGTCGCGGATGAATATCCGGAAGTGACGGACATGATGGACCGAATCGTCTTTTATCATGGTACGTTTGCTCTGCAGGAGGCCTTATTTGGCATCGAGAATAACGATCCCGCAGCGTTCCGGAACGGTATGGAACGTTTTCGCTAGCGGACTGAACGGTAGATAAGAAAGAGGGGCATTGAAATGCAAGAGATTAAGATTGTCAATTATAACGAGAATTGGAGCGAAGCTTTTGAAACGGAGAAAAACAACATATTCGCTCTTTTCGAGGGCGAAGCGGCGGCCGTCGAGCATGTGGGAAGCACGTCCATTCCCGGCCAAGCGGCCAAGCCGATTATCGATATTTTCGTCGGCGTAAACTCATTGCAACCGTTGGCATTTTACGAATCGAAGTTTGATTCCGATTGCTACCGTTATGTCCCTACGGGCATGAACGGAAGATATTTATTTGCCAAATATACCGATGGAACATGGACGCACAATATTCACATCCTCCCGTTCGACGATGGATTTTATGCGCGGAATGAGTTTCTTTTGCGGGATTATTTGCGAGAGCATCCCGATTTGGTGCGGGAATATGGAGAAATGAAAAGGCGTTCCGCCCAATACGATGGAATGACGATGGAACAATATACCCGCTCGAAAACGGAGTTTATCCAAGCGGTCGTCGATGCGGCAAGAACGGAAAAGGGATTGCCGCTGCAAAATGTTTGGGAAGATTGATGAATCTGTATCGTGCGGATGAAGGAGTTTGCGAAAGATGGACATTATTGAACATAATAAAGGGAATTGGAATGATAAGGTAGCGAAACAAAATCAATGGACCGTTCCTGTCGGCCGCGAGGAAATCAAGCGAGCGCGGGAAGGGGAATGGACGATCGTCGTTACGACGGAAAAACCGGTTCCGCACGAGTGGTTTCCGGAACTAAAGGGCAAGCGGGTATTATGCCTTGCCTCCGGCGGAGGGCAGCAAGGCCCGATCTTGGCTGCGGCGGGAGCGGAGGTAACCGTACTCGATTTCTCGGAAGAGCAATTGAAGCAGGATGCATTCGTGGCCGAACGCGACGGCTTAACCATTCATACGGTTCTAGGTTCGATGACGGATTTAGGCATGTTCGATGACGCGACGTTCGATCTCATTGTGCATCCGGTATCCAATGTGTTTATTCCGGATATTCAACCGGTATGGGAAGAAGCCTATCGCGTATTAAAGCCGGGCGGAACGTTGATCAGCGGGTTTATGAACCCGGTCTTCTATTTATTCGACTGGAAATTGCAGGAACAAGGCATTCTTCAAGTGAACCATAAGCTTCCGTATTCCGATTTGGATTATGCCTCCGAACAAGAAATCGCTGAGAGCGGGGACGCTCTGGAATTCGGGCATACCTTGGAACAACAAATCCAAGGGCAGATCCGCGCCGGGTTTATGATTGCCGGATTTTACGAGGATACGTTCGGCGGAACCCGGTTATTGGATCGCTATTGCAGCAGTTTCATCGCGACGAGAGCGATCAAGCCGTAACGCTGTCCGCAATGCAAACAAACGACCTCCGTCATTTGGACGGGGGGCGTTTCCGTTTCGTTCGCAAGTGGCGGATAGACGGGAAAAGTCGTGCCTGCGCCAAGCGGACTCGCGACGTTGAAGCGCAAGCACCTAGCGTTTCGGTGGCACCGCCGTCCGAATGAGGCTCTAACGGAAGTCAGCGACCTTATTTTGCCGATAGAGCCTCTTTTTGAAATGTAACGGATCTGAGCGACCTTATTTGAGTTTTTTCCTACGGAAAAACGCGAATGATTAGCAAATAGCGGCGTATAGTTCCGTTACAATTTCAAAAGGGCCGATTTTTCGGAAATAGCGGCCGTGACATCCGTTAGAGTTGCTGCGCAAGGCGGCACGTACGATAGCGCTAACCTCGCTTTAGAGGGGACACGTACGATAGCGCTAACCCTGCTTTAGAATTGCTGCGCAAGGCGGTACGTACGATAGCGCTGAACCCCGCTTGCGATGGAAAGCAAATTTTTGTCCACTAATTGATGAAGAATTAGTCTCGTTCGGCGCTCCGAGAGCCTCAAATGTTCGGCTAGCTCTTTGGGAGCGAAGGGACGTAAGAGCCTGCGGGCAAAACGCAACGTTTCCGCTTCCGCCCAGTCAAGCTGCGGCAACAATTCAATCGACAAAAACTTGCCGACAAAGGAAAGCGTCAGCTGCTTGCAAACCCCGGGATCGTCGCGAATCGATAAGTAGGCGACAGGAAGGAAATACCAATCGTCAAGGACGAGCAATGCCTGCTTCATACATAAATCTTTAAAACGGCTGACCTCGACATCCCTGGCATGGGAGCGATAACCATGAATTTCGATGCAGCCTTTCGCGCCGCCGGGCATATAAGCGAGGTCCAGATAACGGTATCCGTTATTGAAATCGCGCACCTCATATTCGGGATATAGATGATCCAGACTGCCGATCACGGGAAACCAGATCGATCGCAAAAACTCAATCGTTCCATGTCCCAACCCCTTTCGCAAAAGTTCACGCCGCCTCGGATTGTTCTCTTCGTTCGTTTGTTTCTGCAGCCAATCTTCATAAACCTGTTCGAATATACTCATTCTTATCGCCATCCTAACTCTATGATAAATGCAAAAAAGCCGCCTTGACACACAACATTAGAGATGTGCGATCAAAGCGGCATGTGCTTCACGCCGGTCGTTTTTTCAAAAGTATCATATTTTGGAGAACGGATCAAGCAGCTTCAATGACATTTATCTTCAAGCGAAAGCATGTTCGAAGGCACAATTGCTCATTTACGATACTTCAATCACATACGAAGTGATTTCTTTAATTTTGGCATTTTTCGCAGAACTGTTGAACAGATAGACATTGCAAAAAGCGTAACTTTTATTGTTCCCCAATCTCATGATGCCGTTGGCGGAGCCGGTATAGCCGTGCGTAATAATGTTGCTGATTTCCAGCTCGGTTATCTTGCTGTTCTTCATTTGATTCAGCGCTTCGACCAATCGTTCTTTCCCTTGAATTCGTTTGCCGCCGACAATATTCCAAATGACGTCTTCCGTCATATTCTCGATTATGAAGGCGATATCGTGTTTGGCAAAAGCGATGTTCAGTTCTTTCAGCTGTGCTTTTTTTGGCGCGTTCCCGCAATCTACCGGGCATATCAATGTCAGGTTATCGTAATCTGGTTTCGTTGCAGTCATGAAATCGATCCTCCTTCACTTCGTTCGTTACGGAAAATAGGTTCGTGCAATTTCAATATACCATAAGTTATGTGCGAAAATTTCTTCCGGATTGCTCCAACCTGACATAGGGTTGTCAGCGGGACCAAGTAAAATAAAACGCAACGGACCGCGTAATTCCATGAATAAAGGAGAGGATCGATGCTGCAAGAGTATATCGTCATAAAAGGCGCAAGGGAAAACAATTTGAAAAACGTGTCGCTTAAACGCGAAAAAGGAATCGCGTCCTCTTCCGAATGCGATTCCTCTTTCGTCCTTTTATCGAATGTCAGCCCAGATCTCGTCATCGAGCCCGAGTTGAATTTGATCCCGGAATACGCGCCGATCGTATTCGGTAAACAAATAACGTTCGATCGCCTCAAGGATATTGGCTTCCACCAAATATTGACTGCGTCCGTGCACCCATACTTCCGCGGTGTACCCGTGATCTTCATCCCAGCTCAGTTCCACTTCCACATCGGTCGGTTTCACTTGCTTGCGCTCCGCCATATGCAGGCAAATTGCGTTAATGATTTCATCCATACTTAAACGCATCGATCAATACCTGTTATTGTTATTGTCCGTCGCTTTGCGGCGCTGCGTAAAGTAAGTGAAGATCGAACGAATAACGAGGAACAAAATAAAGATCGCGGCTACATTCACTAAAAGCCCGAGCATGTTGCCCAAGAAGCCTTCGCCAAGCATGCTTCCGAACAGCATGCCCGCCAGGCCGCCCATCATTAAGCCGCCCAAAAAGCCTCCGCCGAATCCCCGATTGCCGGTCGTTCCCGCCGTCCCGGTATTTTGATTTTTCGTTCCGCTATTAGAGGAATTGACCGTGTTGTCGGTTTGCGATTTTTTCGGCGTGGTCGTGAACGATCTTTTCCCGGAACTGAATCCGCCGCCGCGTTTGGCATCGACGACGCTGGGAGCCGCAATCGCAAAAATCAGCGTGAATGCCATCAATACTGCAACAAATTTGCGCATGTTCTCTACCCCTTCTTGTTGAAATGATATGATAACCAAGAAGTATTACGCAGGCAAGGGGCATAGGTTTCAAAATTTTTCGGACGAAATTGAAAAAAATCGTCTTTTTTCTATTTAGTACCTTGCATCATTCACTACTGAATGTTATATTGATTTAGGTAGTGAATATTGTTCCATACTGAACGGCGATTAATAGCACGGCAACGTGCATGCGCTGAGATCTCGAAATGGCGATGCGCAAAGTGGAAGGAGGGGCGGTTATGAACGTTAATATCCAATTTAAAAAGGGTGTGCTTGAGCTTTGCGTATTGTTTCTAATCCAACGAAAGGACCAATACGGATACGAACTGGCGCAGCGGATTTCCAAGCATATCGAAGTCGCGGAAGGGGCTCTCTACCCGCTCTTGCGCCGTATGGTGAACGACGGTTATTGCACGACCTACTTGCAAGAATCTAGCGAAGGGCCGCCGCGCAAATATTACAAGCTGACCCTTAAAGGGGAATTATATTTACGGGACTTGATGGATGAGTGGAGAAAGTTCGTCGCAGGCGTGACCGGTTTGATCGAGGAGGGAGATGGACATGAATAAAGCGCAATTTATATGGTTGTTGAACAGCCAATTAACGCCGCTAAGAGAAGAGGAACGGCGGGAGCTGATGGCCGATTACGAGGCTCATTTCGCATTCGGCTTGCAAAACGGAAAAACGGAAGAAGAAATCGTAAACGAATTGGGAGATCCCGTGGAGTTGGCCAAGGAAATAGTAGGCGATCGGTATGAAGTGCCGAACCTCAATCGGCAAACGTATCAACCGTATTCGTCCAATCGGCCGAATGCCGGTAAAGGCCGTTCGGCCATAAAGGTTACCGCTCTCGTATTTCTGAATTTGCTCGCCGTGCCGATCGGTCTGGCGGCATGGTGCGTTTGGTTCAGCTTGGCGTTGGCGGGCGGCGCCTTGATTCTAGCGCCGTTGCTGTTTGCGGTGGATATGGCATTGACGCAAGCATTCGACGCTTCGAAAATGTATGCCTCTATTCTGTTGACCGGCCTGGGCATCTTGCTGGCCCTTGGGGCCGCCAAGCTGTTCCGCATCTTTAAAAAGACTTCGGCAGCGTATATCCGGTGGAATGCCGACGTTTCGAAAGGAAGAGCGTAACGATGAGAAAAATATGGGTTGCATTAGCGTTGATCTGTATCGTTGTCGGGCTGGGAGGACTGATATTTACCGGCTTCGATTTTATATACAATACGGGAGAAACGGAATATTCGAAAAAATGGACGTTTGAGCCAGGCCAATTGAATGCGTTGGACATAAAAAGCGATTACCGCGTTCGCGTGGAGTTCGTGCAAAGTCCCGATCATACCAATTTTATCGAAGTGAGAGGGAAGGCGTCCGAGGAAGTGGCCGGGAAAGTTGAGAAAGCGGCAATTGCCGGCACAGAGCTGCGGTTGGATTTGAAAAATGAATGGAAACTCGAGTTGAGGTTTTTAAACTTTTCGGGTATTGGGGAACAGGTCGTTACCGTGTCTTTGGCGGACGGTGCGATACTGGATACGCTTAGGGCCGATACGGGAAGCAATAGATTAACGATCGATCGCGCCCGTGTCAAGAACGCCTCTCTTGTGACAAGCTCCGGCGGGCTGCGCATCGACGGTTTGACCGCGGACGACATTCAATTGGCGTCAAGCAGCGGCTCAATCAGAGGAGAGAAGATTGCCGGCAATATCACGGTGAAGGGAAGTTCTGGGAAAATTTGGATTGAACAGTCGGAGGGAGCGGCCCGAATTCATTCGACATCCGGAAACGTCACGCTTACGCAAGAGAGAGTGAGCGAGACGGACGTACGTGCAAATTCAGGCAGCGTACGGATTACGGTTCCCCGCGATTTCGCCGGCGTCTACGACGTGCAGACCGGTTCAGGTTCGAAGAACGTGCCGGAATCGAAGGGACAGACCGATGAAGTCGTGAAAGTGAGGACTTCTTCGGGCAGCGTGAGAATTGTTCCATCATGAATGAAATGAAAGGCCGCCGGGAATTTCCGTTCCCCGCGGCCTTCAGTCGATATTATTTCGTTTTAATCCCGTCGTATCCGTCAATAATGAGATCCAGCTTGCCGGTTTCCGGATCCATCACTAATCCGTGAACCGGAATATGCGCCGGGAGAAGCGGATGTTTGCGAATCACCTCGACGCTGTGGGACACGCCTTCCTCGACGCATTCGAACCCGCGCAGGAACCGTTCCATCCGAATGCCGGAATTGGCAATCGTATCGAGCACGGTTTCGGAAATGCCGTTTTCTTTCATTTTCTCGACAACCGCGTTCGTATCCACTTTCATCATGCCGCAGCCGTGATGCCCGATCACGAGCACTTCGCTTGCGCCCAATTCGTATATGGCGATCAGAATGCTGCGCATCGCGCTGCCGAACGGCTGAGTAAGGATGGCGCCGGCGATTTTAATAATTTTGGCGTCGCCGTTGCGCAAGTTCATCGCTTTCGGCAGCAGCTCGACCAAGCGGGTATCCATACATGTGAGGATAACCATCTTTTTATCGGGAAATTTGTCGGTTAAATAGGCTTCATATTCTTTCTTCTCTACAAATTCTTTGTTGAATTCCATAATCGATTGAATCATTGACATATCACTAACTCCTTACTTGATAGAATACCGCGCAAGTTAACGTTTGTCGGTCAACTGCACGTTCGTACCGTATATTTGCTGCGGACTGGACAATTTAAATACGCCCGTTTTCGGGTCCGCATCCATATGCAATGTATCTTCGAAAAAAACTTCATGCCTTTGATCGATCCATATGGACAAATCGTCACTGTCTATCCGCCTGTCAAATTCGGTCGCTTCGTTTACAAGCCATAGACTCGGCACACCGTTGACTGCACAGCCGCATCCGTCCGTATCGTATATCAACTTGACGTTGCCGGGAGTTTCGCCGATCCGCCGCTTGATCGTTTGCAAAGCGTGTTCCGTAAAATGCATTCTCATCGCTATGAAGCACACTCCCTCGATTTCATATTTTCACTCTTATAAAAGTTGATTATACGGATTGCAAAAAGTATCATCAAGAGGTGAAAGAAAAAAAGTTGCGAGAGGTGACGGATTGATGAGTCAAAATGTTGAGCAAACGACGGAAAATTTTCGCAAACTGGTGCAAAAAATAAAAAGTTACGAGGAAGCGCTCGCGGTCATGTATTGGGATTTGCGTACCGGCGCGCCGCGCAAAGGGATGGAGGCCCGATCCGAAGTGATCGGCGTATTGTCCACCGAGATGTTCAAGCTTTCTACATCCGATGAGATGGGCGCGTATCTCGATGCGCTTACCGAGCCGGAGGCAAACGAACGGCTGGACGAGATCAACCGGAGAACGGTTGCGGAATGCAAAAAGGAATACGACCGCAGCAAAAAAATTCCGGCCGAAACGTATCAGGTGTACGTTGTGCTGACGTCGCAGGCGGAAACGATCTGGGAAGAAGCGAAGCATAAAGACGATTTCGCGATGTTTCAGCCTTATTTGGAAAAGATCGTCGCGTACAACCAGCAATTTATCGATTTATGGGGCGCGAAGGAGACGCGTTACGATACGCTGCTCGACATGTACGAACCGGATTTGACCGTCAGGAAACTGGATCAAGTGTTCGGCGAGCTCCGCGCCAAATCGGTGCCGCTTGTCGCCGCCATCGCGGAATCGGCCCATCAGCCGGATATGGCTTGTTTGCAGCAATCGTTCGACAAAGAGAAACAGCGAGCATTCAGCTTGTTTATGCTGGAGCGGATGGGATACGACTTCGAGGCGGGCCGACTGGATGAAAGCGTCCATCCGTTCGCGACCGGACTCAATCCGGGGGATGTGCGGATTACGACCCGATACGCCGTTGACGATATGGCGAATGCGCTGTTCAGCACCATTCATGAGGGCGGCCACGCGCTATACGAGCAAAATATTTCAAAAGACTTGATCGGCACGCCGCTATGCACGGGGACGTCGATGGGGATTCACGAATCCCAATCCCGTTTCTGGGAAAATATGATCGGCCGCAGCCGCGCGTTCTGGAACCGGTATTACGGCGATTTGCAAGCGCATTTCCCGGGGCAGTTGAATGTACCGGCCGAAACGTTCTACCGGGCGATCAATCGAGTCCAGCCGTCGTTCATCCGTACCGAGTCCGACGAGTTGACGTACAACTTGCATATCATTATCCGTTATGAAATCGAGAAGATGCTGTTTAACGAAGGGCTGAACGTGGCCGATTTGCCGGAAATATGGAACGAGAAATATAAACCTAAATTTCGAAAGTACCGTTCATTGAAAACATAAAAAAGTGCCCAAATCTTTGGTAGAATGGTGTTTGTCGAGAACACTACACCCAAAGAGAGGAGCACCTTTTAGGTGAAGTCTAC